>CAZSOE010000054.1:0-9577 GCA_964608335.1 uncultured Chloracidobacterium sp. | reverse complement strand
CGAGAACCAGATCAGCAAGATCGGCATACTCGTCCTGATCATCGGGGTCGGTATCGGTGCAAAGTATGCGATCGACAACGATCTCATCAGTCCTCTCACCCGCATCATTCTCGGCTACGTAGTTTCGGCCGCGCTGCTCGGTCTGGCCGCAAAGACCAAAGCAAAGTACTTGAATTTCAGCGCCGTGCTCGCGAGCGGCGGTATGGCGAGCTCGTATTTCGTGACCTATTTTGCCTACTCGCTCTACGCGCTAATACCGCAAAGCGCCGCTTTCGCGGCGATGGCTGTTTTCACGATCGTGACGGTGGCGGCGGCCCTTCTTTACAACCGACAGGTGATAGCGCATATCGGCCTCGTCGGCGCTTACGCCGTGCCGTTCCTCCTGAGCGAGGATTCTGGCCGCTACGCGTTTCTTTTCACGTACATGGCCGTGATCAATGCCGGAATCCTCGCCATTTCCGTCCGCAAATACTGGCGATGGCTCTTTCACACCGCGTCCGCGTTCACCTGGATCATCTTTGTCACGTGGCTTGCGAGCCGATATGTTCCCGAAGAGCATCTCTATCTCGCGCTCGTGTTCCTCGCCGCGTTCTTCTGGATATTCTATGCGGCCAAGCTGGTCCACGGCGTTGTGCATTCCGAAAGTTCGGCCGCCGAGAATCTTATCTCGATCCTCGCGACGGGCTTTATTTTCTACTCGATGTGTTTCGCCCTTGCCGATCTCGTGGCAACGCCCACCGTTTACGCGGTCTTCCTCGGCTTTGTCGCGTTTCATTCGCTCGCGATCCTTCTCACGTCGCACCGGTTCTATGGTCGCATCTTCATCTTTCTCGCATTCCCGGCCAGTTGGCTGATCTTCGGACACTGGTTTGTGGATCGATACCGGGCAGACGAACATTTCGCGCTCGCCGCGATCTTCGCTGCGATGTTCTTTGCGGTGTTCTATGTTTCAAGCCTCGTGCTGCGGGTCGTGACCGAAGAGACCGGCAGCGCCGAGAACATGAGCCTTGTTCTAACGAACTCGTTCATTTTTTACGGCTTCGGTTACGCGATCATCGACGGACGGACTGAACTGCGAGGCTACGAGGGGTTGTTCACGGCCGCGCACGCTCTACTGCACCTCGTCGTCGCGTGGGTCGTTGGAGCGGTCCGCCAACACGTCGCGGACGTCGTGCAAACCCTAGCGATACTGGTCATCACCTTCGCTACCATAGCCCTTCCGATCCAATTCGACGGCAACGTGGTGACGCTTGCCTGGTCGGTTGAGGCGGCGGCACTATTTTGGTTCGGGCGAGCGCGTGGCATCCGGCTTTTCGAGTATTTTTCGCTCCCGCTGATGTTCCTAGCAGCCTGCGCGATGGTTGCGACCTGGGCCGGCGTCTATCTTGACCAGATCAGCGGGCCGGCCCCGGTACGTGTGCCGTTCGCTAACGGGGATCTGATAACCGGAGCAGTCTTTGTTGCCGCATTCGCGTTCATCTTTTTCATTAATCGCGAAAGGGAATTTGTGCCGGCTATTGGAGCGGCACAGGTCAGACCGTTCGGATACCTTATAGCCGGCATCGCGACAGTCGCCCTTTACAACGCCTTGCGGATGGAGATCGGCAATTACTTTTTCGCGGCGACGCGGAACAGCGGCGCGTCTCAGATCCTTTTCTGGGGAGTGAATCGCGATCTCGCCTGGTTCAATGTGATCGCACAGATCGATTACACAATGCTTTTCCTCGCGGCTGTGGCTGCGGTGGTGCTGCTCAAAACGCGGTCCGTGGTCGCAGCCGTCCCGAATGTCGCCCTCGGCATCGCGACATTATTTATCTTCAACACGGTCGGGATGCAGATGCTGTACGAACTCCGGCTCGTTTACCTTGCCGGAAGCGCTGTATACGTTCTTGGGACACCGTATTCCAATATCGCGATCCGTCCGATCTCATACATGTGCGCCGGGCTGCTGCTCGGGGCCTTCTACAAGTACAGCCGTGCGGCGCTTCTGGACGGCCTTGCGACCGAAGGCACGCGGCGGATCGTTTTCGATGCGGTCCTCTACCCAACGGCACTGGTCCTCGCCAGCTGCGAACTTATGAACACCGCAGGTCATCTCGCGATCCGCGACGCCGATAAATATGGCCTGAGTGTGCTCTGGGCAGTCTTCGCTCTCGGAATGATCGTCTTTGGCATTGCGAAAAACGCAGCTCATCTGCGTATCGCGGCGATCGTGTTGCTTGCCGTCACTCTCGTCAAGCTCTTTTTCTACGACATCACCGATCTGGGCACGATCCCGAAGACCCTGCTTTTCCTTGCGATCGGAACCTTGATGCTGCTCGTCTCGTTCCTGTATAACAAGTACAAGGACGTCATCTTTGGCAGCGACGAGAAACCGAAGGAATTATGAAAAAACGCACGAATGTCTTTGCTCTGTTAGCGATGAGCGCGCTTGCGGCTATTTGCGGATTCGCCCAGACGCCCGAAAGGCCAGCCAACCCGATCTATGATGCTGAGCTTGCCCGGAAGCTGGGGGCGAACGATTACGGGCTGCGGCAGTACATAATGTGCTTCCTCAAGACCGGCCCGCTCAAAGTTGATGATGCGAAGCGAGCCGAACTGATGCGGGGACACTTTGGAATGATCAACCGGCTGGCGGCGGAAGGTAAGCTGGTCCTCGCGGGCCCGTTCACTGATGGCGGCGAGCTTCGCGGTGTTTACATCTTCGACGTGCCGACGATCGAAGCGGCCAAAGCGCTGACCGAGACCGACCCGTCGATCAAAGAAGGTTATTTCAAGGTCGAATTCATCAAGTGGAATGCGTCCGCGGCACTGATGCAGGTCAATGAAACCCATAAGAAAATAGCAAAGGTATCGCCATAGATGGCCGACGCCGACCTCGTCATTCACAACGCGCGGCAATTGGTTACTTGCGCTTCCGGCGGGAAGCCGAAACGCGGCGATGCAATGCGCGACGTTGGCATTGTCGAAAATGGAGCGGTCGCTATAGCGGGTGGACTATTGGTTGGCGTGGGCCGATCCAAGGACGTCCTGCGCGATTTTCGGTCCGGCGAAATGATCGATGCCCTGGGTCGCGTCGTGTGCCCGGGGTTCGTCGATCCGCACACCCATATCGCTTATGCGGGCGACCGGTTGAATGAGTTCGAGTTGAAGATCACCGGAGCCGAGTACCTCGACATCCTCGCTGCCGGGGGCGGGATACTCTCGACCGTGAGACACACGCGGGCGGCGTCGATCGAGGAGCTCGTCAAGGAGTCGACAAACCGCCTCGACAAAATGCTTGCGTGCGGTACGACGACGTGCGAGATCAAGACCGGTTATGGCCTCGACACGGAGACCGAGTTGAAGATGCTCGCTTTGATCGAGATCCTCGATAAAACGCACCCTATTGACATCGTTCCGACCTTTCTGGCGGCCCACACGGTACCGCCGGAGTTTAAGGTCAACCCCGATGATTACGTCGGGTTGATCTGCGGCGAGATGCTGCCGCTCGCGTGGAAGTGGTATGAGCAGTCCCACTTTGGCTCGAATGGCACGCCGTTCTTCTGCGATGTGTTCACGGAAAAGAATGCATTCGATGTCAAACAGTCGCGGCGTGTTCTCGAAACAGCTAACGGCCTTGGGTTTCGTGCAAAGGCCCATGTTGATCAGTTTACGAACCTCGGAGGCTCGCGGCTCGGCGTGGAATTGAGGGCTGCCTCGATCGACCACCTCGACGCAATATCGGCCGACGAGATCGAGCTTCTGGCCGCGAGCGACACGGTTGGCATTGTGATACCGACCGAGAACTTCAACGCGGGGAAAACGCAGTTTGCCAACGCACGAAAAATGATCGACACCGGCTGTGCGCTTGCACTTTCGACCGACTTCAACCCGGGCTCGGCGCCATGCCCGTCGGTGCCGATGGCAATGGCTATCTCTTGCCGATATCAAAAGCTGCTTCCTGCCGAGGCGCTGAACGCCGCAACCATCAATGCGGCATCTGCCATTGGTCTGGGCAAGACCCACGGCTCGATCGAGATAGGCAAGCGGGCGGACCTTCTGGTGCTGGACGCGGACGACCACCGCCAGCTGCCTTATGAATTTGGCGGCAATCTCGTCGCACAGGTTATCAAAGCAGGGCGGCCGATATAAACTTGTCATCAGATACTAAATGAGCACCATCGTTCTAAACGGCGAGAGCCTGACATTTGAACAGGTCACCGCTGTGGCCCATGGCCGCGTAGGCGAGCCGCAGGTTGCGCTCGCCGAAGAGGCGAAGGTGAATATCAGACGCGCCGCGGCGGCTGTTCAGACCTTGCTGGACCGCGGTGAGATAGCCTACGGCATCACAACCGGGTTCGGAGCATTCAAGGACAAGATAATCAGTCGCGAAGAGGCAGGCTTGCTCCAGCGAAATGTTGTCGTCAGTCATGCTGCCGGTGTCGGCAAGCCGCTCGATGCGCCGACAACGCGGGCCATAATGCTCATTCGGGCCAACACGCTGGCCCGCGGGTTTTCCGGTATCAGGCTCGAAACCCTCCAACTGATCGTTGACTGCCTCAACAAGGGCGTCCATCCGATCATTCCTGAAAGAGGAAGCTTGGGAGCCAGCGGCGATCTCGCGCCGCTAGCTCATTTTGCGTCTGCTCTCATCGGTGAAGGTGAGGCGGAATATGAGGGTTCGGTCCTGCCCGCACGCGAAGCGCTGGAGCGAGCGGGACTCGAACCGGTGACCCTCGCAGCGAAGGAGGGCCTTGCTCTGACGAATGGGACGACGGTGATGACCGCGGTCGGTCTGCTCGAGACGGTGCGGGCCCGAAAACTGGCGGAGCTTGCGGACGTGTCCGGGTGCCTGAGCCTCGAGGCCCTTCACGGTACGGTTTCCGCCTTTGACGAGCGTTTGCATTCACTCCGTCCCCATCCGCGTCAGATCGAATGCGCGGCGAATCTGCGGAAGATCCTGTCGGGCAGCGAGTTCGTTCGCGGCTTCGATCCGACCAACGTTCAGGACGCGTACACGCTCCGATGCATGCCGCAGGTGCACGGTGCTTGCCGCGATGCCGTTCTCTACGCCGAATGGCTTCTCAAACTCGAGCTAAACGCTGTAACCGACAACCCGCTGATCTTTGTCGATGAGGATGACAAGATAGAGGTTATTAGTGGCGGAAACTTCCACGGTGAGCCGCTCGCGCTGGCCTTCGACTACCTAACGATCGCGCTCGCCGAACTCGGCAACATTGCCGAGCGCCGGATAATGCGGCTTACGGACGAAGCGTCGAATGCCCACGTTCTGCCGGCTTTTCTGACGGAGCATGGTGGATTGAACTCTGGTTTCATGATCGTCCAGTACACCGCCGCGGCCCTGTGTGCCGAGAACAAGATCCTCGCGCATCCGGCTAGTGTCGATACGATCCCGAGCTCCGCGAATGTCGAGGACCACGTGTCCATGGGCGCGACGGCCGCGCTCAAGTTGCGGGAGGTGACCGACAATCTCGAGATAATCCTCTCGCTCGAACTGCTCTGTGCGGCCCAGGCCGTCGATCTACGGCGGAAAGTGATGGGTGGAGGGAAGTTGCTTGGGAGCGGAACGCGCGGCGTCTATCGATCGATCCGGGGTGCGGTCCCATTTATTGAGTCTGACGAATATATGAAACCGCACCTCGATGGTGCGCTCGGAGTCGTGCGAAATTGGAACCCGGGCGCGGATGGCTAGATGAGAGCCATCTATTTATGCGCGGTGATCGCGACGATGGTCCTGATGCCCAACGCCTTGACGGCCGTCGCGGTTGGGTCTAGCGCCAGTCCATCACCGACACCGGAACCGAACAGACCAATGACCGCCTTTCATCAAAATTTGCCCGAAGGGTTCGAGGCGGTCCGCGACGCGACGGAAGAACTGCTGCTGCGCGAATACGGAGCTGTATTTATTGCCCGCGGCAATGTGACGCCGCCGCCAGTGATCGTGTTCAGAGATGAGGCTGCGGTCAAGGAATTCCAAGGAAAGACAGAGACGATGACGGCGGTCATTGGGGGTTTGTCGATGACCCTGCAGGCACCTGCAATGCGTGGTCTGTTGGCGGCGATCGAAGAAGCCAAGGCCGAAGGCCGGCCCATCACGCCGCGCGACACCGATGCGGCCGGTCGAAGCTACGCAGAGTCCGTGGGTCTCTGGGCCAGCCGCGTTGAACCGGCGCTCGATCACTGGACAAGAAAAGGACGAATAACACCCGCCGACGCCGAGCGGATACGGGCGCTGTCTCCCTACGAGCAGGTCCACCAGGTACTCGCGCTCGAAGCCCATCGGATCTTCTTCGCAAAAGACCTTAGTAAGTCGATAATCTACTCCGTCGCTCCGCCCGGAGCCTCGCAGCATCTGGCGCTTCTGGCCTTCGACGTCGCCGAACATGCCGACCCTCGTGTGCGTCGCATCCTGGCGCGCAACGGCTGGTTTCAGACAGTGGTCTCCGACCTTCCGCACTTCACCTATCTCGGTGTCAGCGAAGCACACCTGCAGAACCTGGGCTTAAAGAAACAAGCGCACAACGGACGCACCTTCTGGGTGCCCGACATTTGAAATTTCAAATTTGGAATTTGAGATCTGAGGGAAGCGAATGGTGCACCCTGCAGGACTCAAACCTGCGACCTTCTGATCCGAAGTCAGACGCTCTATTCAACTGAGCTAAGGGTGCACGATAATTCAGCCAGCGGTTATCTAATTCGACTGCAGACGCCGAACGTGCGAGATGACCTGTTTGATCTGGTCGGCCGACAGCTTGTCCTTAAAGGCCGGCATTCCCTCGTCGACGACGCCGTTCGTCACATAGCCGATCAGTTTTTCATCCGTCATCTTCTTTATCTTCTCGGCCGTAAGGTCATCGGGATCTAAGTGCTTGCCGTCAAGGATCAGCTTTCCGCCCTTACCAGTTTCGCGGTGGCATATAGCGCAGTTCGCCGTGAAGATCTCCGCTTCGACCGCTGCCTGGTCGATGGTAGGTGCCGGGGACGGGCTGGCCGGTGGCGTGGCCGTTGACGCGCGGTTCCGCACCGGTTGCGAGTTCGAACATGCCATCAGAAGGCCCGCCATCACCACACCCATGATGAACAACTTGAAAGAATTCGCCATAGTCACCCTGTCTCGTTTGATTCCGACAAAGAGAAAGTTTAACGTAAATGCCGAACATCCGAAAATCGAATCCCTGCTTTGCTCATATGAAACGTTATTCCTTTGCTTTGATATCAATACTGCTTGTTGCCGTTTGCATAACCGGCCAAGTGCCTTCGACGAAGTTGCCACTCGCCGGTCTTAAAGGCGAGGTCACCGTCCGGCGGGACGGCCGCTGGATACCCTACATCGAGGCCGCCAACGATGCCGACCTGTATTTTGCTCAGGGTTTCGTCACCGCAAGCGACCGCCTGTGGCAGATGGATCTGATGCGTCGTGTTGCGAGGGGCGAGACGGCTGAGCTTTTTGGACAACAGGCTCTCGAAGGCGACAAACGCTGGCGGCGGTTTGGTTTTACGGCCCTGACGGAGGCAGCCGCACGGAACCTCACCGGAGAGATGAAAGTCGCGATGGAGGCATACGCCAGCGGCGTGAATGCCTATATTGCCTCGCTTGATGACAGCACTTTGCCGGTCGAATTCAAGATCCTTCAATATAAACCGCGCGCGTGGACCGTGGCCGATTCGCTCGTGATCGGAGCGGTGCTAGCGGATGCTCTCAGCAACACTTGGCAGCAAGACCTCCTTCGGCAGCAGATATCCGTGCTTCCAAAGGAGAAGTTCGCCGACCTCACCAACCCGGTCACGCCGAGTGATGTAGTCCTCTACGGAAAGGACAAAAGTGGAAACCCAAGCGGTAGCGCGGGCGCCACAACCTCAAGCAACACACTCCCTACCGGTCGTGTATCCGCCCTCACCATCGCGGCTGCTGAAAACGACTCCCAGTTGCGCAAAACTTCCCTTGAAATGGTCGGGCTGTACGCTGAGGATCTGGCGGCGAGTAATAACTGGGTTGTTTCCGGCAAGCGGACGGCCGACGGAAAGGCCATGCTTGCGAGCGATCCGCATTTGGCTCCGTCGGCCCCGGGCATTTGGTACCTGGCGTCGCTTCAGAGCCAGGCGGTTCACGCAGCAGGCGTTTCGGTTCCCGGAATTCCTGCGATCATCATTGGCCATAACGAAAATATCGCCTGGGGAATGACGAACGTTGGTCCCGACGTCCAGGACATCTATCTCGAAACGATCGAGGGTGATTTGGCCAGCGGCACGGCAAAAGCTCGCACGCCATCGGGTCTTGAGCCGGTAAAGACCCGAACGGAAAAGATCAACGTTCGGGCCAATTTGATGAAGCCGGATACGTCGCCGGTCGATCTCGACGTCTATGAGACTCGCAACGGCCCGATCGTCCTGACCGAGGGTGGCAAGAGTTATTCCCTGAAATGGACCGCCCTCGATCCTAAGAACCTCGAACTGGGCACTTTTTTCAAGCTAAACCGCGCTGGGAATTGGCAGGAGTTTCAGAACGCAATAAAGGGCTTCGGCGGTGCGACGCAGAACTTCGTATATGCGGACGTCAAGGGCAACATCGGCTGGTACGCCTCCGGTCAGATTCCGATCCGCCGCAAGGGCGACGGCTCGATGCCGTACGACGGTGCGACGGGCGACGGCGATTGGACGGGGATAATACCATTCGAAGAGCTGCCGCATCTCTACAATCCGCCATCCGGATTTATCGTGACGGCCAACCAGCGGATCGTCGGGACCGACTATAAATACCAGCAGATGACCCGCGTGTTTGTGTCGAACCGCGCTCGCAGGATATACGACCTGCTTTCCGCAAAAAAACAGGGCATGACGATGGACGATTCCCGTGATGTACAGCATGACATTTACAATTGGTCGCACGTACTGTTGGCCAAGGCGATAGTCGACGGCGGGTTTGCTTCGGCTGAGACGATCGCCGTTTTGAAAGATTGGGACGGTAAGATGGCCCCCGACAGTCGCGGCGCCGTTCTCGTAAACGAGATACGCAACTGTATTAACAGCAAAATAGCAGACGACAATAAGCCGGCAACTCCCGGACTTATCAATGCGAGAATATTTGACCTGGTTATACGCGAAAAGCCCGCCCGGTGGCTCCCTTCGGCTTACAAGACATACGGCGAGCTTTATAAAGCGTGCGACGCAACCGCTCGTGCTGCTCTGGCGGCGTCGAGAACCTACGCCAGCGATCCGGCCGGCTGGACCTACGGAAAGGGTTACGTGGCCCGGTTTCCGCATCAACTCGCTGCTGCTCCGCTGATCGGTGCCCAGTTCGCGACACCCAACCTGCCGATCTCCGGCAGCGGGTATACACCGAACGTCGGCTCCAACGTCTCGATGCGCCTCATCGCATCACCCGGGAACTGGGATGCGACCCGGCACGTTATCCCGCTTGGGCAGAGCGGCGATCCGAAGTCGCCTCACTTCAAAGATCAATTCGATGCCTGGCGAACGGGAGCACCGGCCGTTTTTCCGTTCACAAAGGTAGCGGTTGAAAAGGTTACAGTTGACGTGAAGGTCCTAGCTAGGACCTTCACGTCAACTGTAACCT
>CAZSOE010000053.1:1610-9607 GCA_964608335.1 uncultured Chloracidobacterium sp. | reverse complement strand
ATGACCGAATACAAGGAATATATCTCGGACGACGAAGCGCTTGCCCGGCGCTTTCGCCTCGTCAAGGTCGAGGAGCCGACGATCGACGAGACAAAGGAGATACTGATGGGCTTAAGGCCGCGGCTCGAGAAGAATTATTCGGTCACGATCTCGGACGAGGCGATCAACACCGCGCTTGAGATGTCGCCAAAGTACATTCGGAACCTGCATCTCCCCGATAAAGCCATCGGCTGGCTCGACACGGCCTCGGTCAAGGTCGAGATCAACGAACCCGAAGAGCTGGTCGTAAAACCTGAGCACATCATCGATGTCATATCGCAGGAATCGCGCATTCCGAAAGACATGATCTATCGCGATACGTCCGACCGGTTCTCGGCGATGGAAGCCGACCTCGCGGGGCGCGTCATCGGGCAGCGCGAGGCGGTTACGGCTGTTGCAGAGCGTTTACGTCTCAATAAAGGGCCACTCAAAGAAAACCATTACGCACCGGACGGAGTGCTGTTGTTCCTTGGGCCGACGGGCGTAGGTAAGACCGAATTGGCAAAGGCGGTCGCGGAATTCATGTTCGGCGACGAGTCGAAGATGATCCGTATCGACATGAGCGAATACGGCGACGGTACGGTCGGCATCGAAAAGCTGATCGGCATGCCGCGCGGCATCGTCGGCTCGGAACGCGGCGGAATTTTGACCGAACAGCTTCGCGATAATCCGTACACCGTTCTTCTGCTCGACGAGGTCGAGAAAGCCTCGCCGTATCTGATGAACATCTTTTTACAGGCCTTCGATGAAGGATGGATAACCGATGGCCGCGGCAAGAAAGTGTATCTCTCGGACGCGATCGTCATAATGACGTCGAACCTCGGGTCGGAGAGCTTTAAGCGTTATGAGAAACCGCTCGGGTTCGGGCAAAAAACGCTCGGCGAGGTCAAGCAGATCAAGAACGAGGTGATGAAGGCCGCAGAGTCGCGCTTCACGCCCGAATTTCGCAACCGCATCGACGAGATCATCGTATTCTCGCCGCTGACGATGGACGAGGTCCGCGAGATAGCGAAACTCTATCTTGGCAAGCTCCAGCGGAGCATGGAACGCCAAGGCAAGCAGATCGATATTAGCGAGACCGCGCTCGACCTGCTTACCGAAAAAGGCTACAGCCCGGCGTATGGCGCGCGTTTCCTGAAGCGGCACATCGACCAAAAAGTGAAGCTGCCGATCACCAACGAGTGGAAATCTGCCACGCGGTTCACGGTCGAGGCCGACGATGGCGAGATCGCGGTGACCCCTGGCGAACTCTTTAATTTGAACTAAGATCGGTTTAGTAACTTCCGGGGCTCTCCGGGCATCAAAGGCTCTAGTGAACCAGTTTCACCAGAGTTTTTTTTGCATGGGAGGCGAACATGAACTTGGTCCAGTTTCTCTTGGTGCCGCTCGTCTCGCTGGCGACCTCGCTCGGGAACTTCGTTCCCGTTGCCGGCGGCAATGGACCCCGGTTTCTGAAAAGTGCTCCGTCGCTGACGCGATTTGAGCTCGATCCGGCCCGCAGCAGGTTCATGGTGCACGCCCGACGCGGCGGACTTGCCTGGTTCAAAGGGCATGACCACTTTGTGGCTGTAAGGGATTTCAGCGGCCACGCCGATCTGACTCTAGACGTGCTGAATCCCGCCACACTGGAGCTTGTCGTCCGCGCGGATTCGCTCGAGGAAACTGACCCGGACTTTACCGATCAGCAGAAGGAGATAATAAACCGCGAGCTTGATGAGATCGTCCTCGAATCGGCCAGGTATCCGGAGATCGTTTTTCGGAGCACCAGCGTTCGCGGCCGGCTAAAAGACGGGCAATTCGAGGTCAAGATCACAGGCGATCTGACGCTACACGGCGTCACGCGGCGGATAACGATCCCGGCTAGGGTATCGGTCAGCGGGAACGAGATGAGAGCGACCGGAGAGTTCGGTCTGGACCGGTCGGATTATGGAGTCAAGGCGACCAGTGCGTTTCACGGCCTGGTCCGCGTCAGAAACGGATTGCAGTTTACCATTGATATAGTAGGAAGGCGGGTCTGATGACCTTTTAAGCGTCCCGCGCGACACCCATAAAATGCGTAGTAGATCGATCTCACGTTTTAAGCCGGTTACTGTTCTGATCCTATTGGCCTTGGCCCTTTGCGCGACGGAAGGCATCGGTCAAACGCCCGGCCTCGATGAGAAGGCCCGGCCGATCATCGAAAAGGCAGTTAACCGGCTCGGCGGCGAACGTTATCTGCGCGTGACCTCACAGGTCGGCAGAGGCAAGTACAGCATCCTCCGCGAGGGCGTGATCATTTCGTTTCAGTCATTTACGGACGTTATCGTTTTTCCGAACAAGGAGCGGACCGAGTTCAAGGGGAGCGGCCGCCACCTGGTGCAGGCCAACGCGGGCGACGAGGGATGGATCTTCGACGGCGACCAGGAATTGATCAAAGTGCAGAATGAAGCCCAGATCGCAAACTTCAAGCGCGGCATTCGCACAAGCCTCGATACGCTCTTGCGCGGCTACTGGAAAGGGGACGGCGAGGTCGTTTACGTCGGACGGCGAGCCGCCACGCTCGGCAAGCGCAACGAGGTCGTGCGGCTTATGTACAAGGACGGGTTTAGCGTTGAATTCGAGTTCGCCGCGGACGACGGGCTGCCGCAGAAGGCGATCTACAAACGGGCCAACCCCGACGGCGATGAGATACGCGAGGAGGATCGATACGCCCAATTCATCGCGGTGAACGGCGTGACCGTTCCATTCATAATCGACCGCCTGACCGACGGAAAACAATCGTCACGGATCAATTTTGAATCGGTCGAATTCGATCGACCGATCCCCGACTCGGTCTTCGCAAAGCCCGGCTCGGTCAAAGACGCCAAGAAAGGCATTAAGTTCTGACCGCCACTGACTGACCTAGGGCATTGGAGAACCGACGACCGGTATGTCGCCCGCACCGCCCCAAACAACACCCAAAAACGCCGACGAGCTGAGAATGATGTAGTTCGTACCGTCGGTCGAACGCCAGAGGGCGAAATCGGTCTTTCCATCGCCTTCATAGTCGCCCGGCACCGGCCGGTCGCCATTTGCTCCCCACGGGATACCGCCAAATGTCCCGTTCGAGCTTCGACGATAGAACCATTCACCGGTCGACGGGCGAAAGACCGCGATGTCAGCCTTCTGATCACCATCAAAATCGGCCCGCACCGGGATATCGCCATTCGCGCCGAACGGGAATTCCTCAAACTCGCCCGAGCCGTTGATAAGGATGAACCACCTGCCGTTGGACGGACGGAAGATCGCGAAGTCCGCTTTGCCGTCGCCGTTGAAATCCGCGTGCGACGGAATATCGCCGGGACCGCCCCAGACTACTCCGAGGAAACTGGCTGTGCTCAGCACAATGTAGTTGATGCCATCCGACGCCCGCCAGACTGCAAGGTCGGTGATGCCGTCGCCGTCGTAATCGTTGGCGACGGGAACGTCGCCATTCGAACCCCAGGCCGCACCGCCGAAGGTCTGGTTTGAGCTTCTGCGATAGAACCACTCACCGGTCGACGGCCGCCATACGGCGAAATCGTTCTTAAAGTCGCCGTCAAAATCGGCGTCGAGCGGAATGTCTCCATTCGCCCCAAATTGGAAGGTATCAGATGTGCCGGTTTGACTCTTCAGGACGAACCACGTGCCGCTCGATGGTCGGAAAATGCAAAAATCGGTCTTTCCATCGCCATCAAAATCGCACGGTGCTCGCCGCGGGGTGACCGCGACACCGCCGCCCCAGAAACCAGACGACAGTTCAAAGCTGCCGCCGGTGCTCGTGGCTCCCGCCAGGGGCTGTGCAGCAGTACCGCCCAACGTAAAAACACCGCCCGACGCAGCTCCGCCGCCGCCCGCGATCACCGACTTAGTGATCGTAAACGTCCCGCCCGACTGCGCACTGACGGTCAGGCAAAGGAGGACGCCCCAAACCAGGGCCGTGAACCCGTGAGAAAAACTTCTTCTCGAGGTCATTTATTGCCCTCCTTTTTGAGACAAAGCGCCGCGGTCGGGTTCTGCGAACAGACGAGCGCCTTTAGCGCCTCGATCTCGGCGGCCTGCTTGTCGAGCTTTTCTTCCTGCCGCTTGATCGTCTGCTTATGTTCGTCGATCTGCCGCTGCTGCGACTCGATCTGCGCCTGCTGTTCCGTCACCGCATTGACCAGTGCGACGCCGACACGATCATACTTCACACCCTCGATCTCGCCCTTGTCATTCCGGGTTATCAGCAGCGGTTCGACCTCGGCAACTTCTTCGGCAACAAGGCCCATGTCCGGCTTGTTGTTGCCAAGCCAGTTGAAAGTCACCGGCCGCAGCCGTTTGATGAGATCGAGGCCCGACTTGAAAGAATTGACGTTGGACTTGTACCGCATTGACGATGAGCACAGGGCGATCAAATTGGAGCCGTTCCGGCAAAGCGCATCGCCGCCGGCCGTCCCTAGCGTATTGAGCTGCACAACGCCGGCCGCAACGATAGTGTCGGTCGCCCGTCCAAGCATAAGTGTGTTGCTCGTACCGACGACTGCACCGGCGCCGACCGCCGTCGCGAAATTCAACCCGACCGCGCTCGCATCGGCATCCGCCCCTATGAACGTATTGTTGCTGCCCGTCGTGTTTGTATTCCCCGCCTGAAAGCCCAGGACGGTGTTGTTGTCGCCGGTCGTGTTCGCCGATGCCGAATCGGCGCCGACGAACGTGTTGTTCAGACCCGTCGTCGCCGTTCCGGTGCCCACAAAGAGATTCTTGGTCCCGGTCGCACTCAGCACACGGCTGCCGCCGAAGTTATATTGCGTGACCGCGTTTACGATATCGCCCGAGAACGTTCCGCCCGCCGTTCCGTTGCCAGAGATGTTGAAGTTGCTCGTGGCCTGTGCTCCGGCGTTCTGATTTTGGATGTAATTTGCATTACCGGCCGGAAGATCGGCCGCCACAAGCCCGGCGCTCGTCCAATTCGTCCCGTCGCTTCTGAGAAAGTTTCCGGCCGTTCCCGCCGCCGAGAGACCGGTGCCGCCTCGCGTTGTACCGAAGGTGCCGGATGTGATCTTGGCAGCGTCGAGACTCGGGATGTCTGCCGCGATAAGGGCGGCGCTTGTCCAGTCAGTACCGTCGCTTCGCAGGACATTCCCTGCCGTTCCCGAGGCGGCCAGACCTGTGCCACCGCGTGCGGTCCCAAAAACACCGCTCGTGATCTTGGCCGCATCAAGGCTGGGAACGTCCGCGGCAAGGATAGCCGAACTCGTCCAGTCCGTCCCGTTGCTCCGCAGAACGTTTCCGGCGGTCCCCGATGCTGCGAGACCTGTACCACCGCGCGCCGTGCCGAATGTGCCCGTCGTGATCTTGGCTGCATCCAGGTTCGGGATGTCTGCCGCGATAAGAGCGGCGCTCGTCCAGATAGTTCCGTCGCTCCGCAGAACGTTTCCTGCCGTTCCCGATGCTGCGAGGCCTGTACCACCGCGCGCCGTGCCGAACGTACCCGTCGTGATCTTGGCTGCATCGAGATTCGGAATGTCTCCCGCAACCAGGGCCGTACTCGCCCAGTTCGCACCGTCGCTTCGCAGGAAGTTACCTGCCGCGCCCGAGCTTCCGAGCCCCGTGCCGCCCCGCGCCGTGCCAAAAATGCCGGTCGTGATCTTGGTCGCATCGAGATTCGGAATGTCTCCCGCAACGAGGGCCGTACTCGCCCAGTTCGCACCGTCGCTTCGCAGGAAGTTACCTGCCGCGCCCGAGCTTCCGAGCCCCGTACCGCCGCGCGCCGTCGCGAAAATGCCGGTGGTGATCTTGGCCGCATCCAAATTGGGAATGTCCGCGGCAAGTATTGCAGCGGTCGTCCAGTTCGTTCCGTCACTCCGCAGGTAGTTACCGGCCGTTCCAGATGCCGCGAGCCCAGTACCGCCGCGTGTCGTGCCAAAAACGCCGGACGTGATCTTCGCCGCATCCAGATTGGGAATGTCCGCGGCAAGTATTGCAGCGGTCGTCCAGTTCGTTCCGTCACTTCTGAGGTAGTTGCCTGCCGTACCGGATGCCGCCAGCCCGGTACCGCCTCGCGCGGTGCCGAACGTGCCTGTTGTGATCTTGCTTGCATCCAGGCTGGGAACGTCAGCGGCAAGGATCGCCGAGCTTGCCCAGTTCGTTCCGTCGCTTCGCAGGAAGTTGCCCGCAACGCCCGATGCGCCGAGGCCGGTACCGCCACGCGTAACGGCGAGGGTACCCGAGGCAATATTGGCTGCGTTCAGGTTCGTCAGGTTCGCACCGCTGGCTGTCAATGCGCCGGTAACATTCAACGTACCGGCTATCGACGCAGCACCCGGGACCTGGACCGTATCCGCACCACGGCCTAGCACAAGCGTGTTGCTCGCGCTGACCGATGAGCCCGCGCCGATAGCGGTGGCGAAGCTAAGGCCGTTCGACGCCGAATCGGCATCAGCCCCGACGTACGTGTTATTGCTTCCGGTCGTGTTAGTGTCGCCGGCCTGAAAGCCAACGGCCGTATTGTTGGTTCCGGTGGCGTTGGCCGAGGCTGAATCTGCACCCACGAACGTGTTGTTCGATCCCGTGGTAGCCGTGCCGCCGCCTGCGAACAGGTTCTTGGCGCCGGTCGCGCTCAAGACACGGCTGCCGCCAAAGTTGAACTGCGTCGTCGCGTTAACGATGTTGCCCGAGAACGTTCCTCCGGCAGTACCGTTGCCCGAGATATTGAAGTTGCTCGAAGCCTGCGCACCGGCGTTTTGGTTTTGAATATAGTTGGCGTTGCCGGCCGGGATGTCCGTCGCGAGGAGAAGGGAGCTCGTCCAGTTCGAACCGTCGCTACGGAGAAAATTTCCCGCGCTTCCCGAGGCCGCGAGCCCGGTGCCACCGCGTGTCGTTCCAAAGACGCCCGTTGTGATCTTGCTGGCATCGAGACTCGGGACATCGGCGGCGAGGATCGCCGCGCTCGTCCAATTCGTTCCGTCGCTCCGCAGGTAATTGCCCGCCGAACCTGTCGATGTCAGACCCGTGCCGCCGCGTCCCACGGCCAGCGTACCAGTCGTTATGTTGTTCGCGTTCAGGTTGGTCAGGCTGGAACCGTTGGCGGTAAGAGCTCCCGTCACGTTGAGCGCGCCCGCTATCGACGCAGCGCCCGGGACCTGGACCGTGTCAGCGCCTCGACCAAGCACCAGCGTATTGTTTGCACTGACGGATGAGCCCGCACCGATCGCGGTCGCAAAGCTTAGACCATTCGATGCGGCATCCGCATCTGCTCCTATGAAAGTGTTGTTACCGCCGGTGGTGTTCGTGTCGCCGGCCTGGAAGCCAAGAAAAGTATTCGACCCGCCCGTGGTATTCGCGATACCGGCATTTGTGCCAAAAAACGAGTTGCCGGCACCGCTCGTATTGAGCTGGCCCGACGATCGGCCATAGAACGCGTTGTTATCGCCGGTGCTTGCCTGACCCGAGAAATAGCCATAGTATGCGTTCGAGTTCCCTGTTGCGTTAAGCTCGCCCGCAAAGCTTCCGAATATCGTATTGAAGCTGCCTGTCGTGTTGGATTTTCCGGACGAGCTGCCGAAGAACGAGTTGAAGGTGCCAAAGTTGTTCGAAAGCCCGGACGAATCACCAAAAAACGAGTTCGAAGAACCGCTCAGATTAGATCCGCCCGCAAAGTGGCCAAAGAATGAGTTTGCCGAACCGGTTGTGTTCAATTCGCCCGCCGAGCGTCCGAAGAACGAGTTCTGGTTGCCGACGGTCGTCGAACGGCCGGTCGATCGCCCAAAGAACGCATTTGAGGTGCCCGAAGTATTTAGGTTGCCCGCTTGATATCCAAAGAAGGCGTTGTCCGACGCTGTGTTCGATGCACCGGCCGCTCCGCCAAAGAATGAATTGAACTGGCCCGAAGCTGTCGCAGCTCCCGCTGAGGCACCAAAAAACGAGTTGTTCGAACCGGTCGTGTTCGCTTGCAGGGCGGAAGCCCCGACCGCGGTGTT
>CAZSOE010000053.1:0-1600 GCA_964608335.1 uncultured Chloracidobacterium sp. | reverse complement strand
CCAAAGAACGAATTCGAGAGACCGGTTGTATTCGCCTGTCCGCTAAAGTGCCCAAAGAAAGAGTTGAAACTGCCGGTTGAGTTCGAGGTGCCGGCAATATTACCGAAAAACGAATTGGATTCGCCGGTCGTATTCAAATTACCCGCCGCGTTGCCGAAGAACGAGTTGAAATTCCCGGTCGTATTAAGGCGGCCCGCGCTGTTTCCAAAGAACGCATTGGCCGAACCCGATATATTCGAACTCCCGGCCGTATTCCCAAAGAACGAATTGCCGTCACCGATAGTGTTGGCCAAACCCGCGTTACGGCCGAAGAATGAGTTTTGGATACCGGCGGTGTTGGACTGTCCGGCATTACGGCCCACAAAGGTATTTGAGCTGCCGGTCGTGTTCGCATTACCGGTATTTACACCCACGAAAACGTTGTCGGTCCCTGTCGTCGAGAGCACGCGGCTGCCGCTGATCTGATACTGGGAGGTCGCGTTTATGAGGTTCCCGGTCAGCGTTCCGGCGACCGTACCGTTCCCCGATATATGAAAATTACTCGACGATTGCGGCCCCGCATTCTGGTTTTGGATGTAGAAGGCGCTGTTGGCCGTAGGCGTGCGGGCATCGGTCATCCGCGGATCGGTCGTCAGCACGTACTGGCCCGCCGCGACACCGCCAAGTTGGGCAGCATTGGTGGCCTGGGTGGCGCTGTCCGAGTTCAAGCTCTTGATCGCATAGGGCGCACTTCCCACGCCCTGACGAGGAGCAAGTGGCGTAAAGCTCCCGGGACCTGAAGGCCGGACGTGGATCTCGAGAAACCGCGTTCCGCCGGGAAATTGAGCACCAAAATCAAGGACTACGGCAAAAATGCCGTTCGATACGGCGACATTGTTGCGCGACAATGTCGACCCCACCTGGGCGCCTCCTGACAGTGAATCGAAAAGCAGGAACTCGAAATCATAATTCCCGTTCGCCGGATTCGCTCCGTCCTTCAAGCTACCCTGATACGTGAATTCCGTGGTCTGGGCGTGGACGGACAGGGCCGCCAACCCGATCAGAACTGTGAGAAATATACCTGTAAGCCTTTTCATACTACCTTCGGTGCTCCTTTGTGCAGATCGAACTGTGTCTTTGTGAAAGTTATATCACAATAAACATGGAATATAGACTGAAGACCGCTAAAAATCCGCATTTTGACAGGGTTTTAGGGCTGAGTTTCGTGGAGCGAGCGGCCAAAATAACGAGGCGGGCCATGACCACCGGTCACGGCCCGCCTCGTCTCTCATTCGAGATGCAACTTAGACGAACGCGAAGTCGAATTGCCCCTGATGTGCAGCCTTGTCGGCGGCGATATCTACATTCCCGAGATAGGCCTCAATTTCGTCCATTACCGACCGCTCGGTGCTTCGAAGAGCCTTGGCCACGTCTGGGTGGACTCGCAGCGTCGTGTGCCTGATATCGTGCTCGGTTCTTGAGATCCGGCGCGCCTCGGTGAGGATCTCGTAACAAAGCGTAGTGGGCGATTTCACCCATCCGGCGCCTTCGCAGTTGTCGCATGGGGCGCACATCGTGCGTTCGAGCGTAGGCGTCGGCGGTCGGGGTATCGGCTACTTTG
>CAZSOE010000052.1:0-9645 GCA_964608335.1 uncultured Chloracidobacterium sp. | reverse complement strand
GGTAACGGACGCGCTCGTCAACCTCGGTGTGCCGATGCCTAACAGCACACGCGCCTGGGAGCTGCAGCCGCTCGCCGACCGATTTCCACCGGTCAAGAAGCTCCTCGAATATCGCGCGTTCGCAAAGGCCAGCCAGAGCTTTGGCGAAAACATCCTGGAATTTATCGAACCGACGACGGGAAGGATTCACGCAGACTTTCGTCAGATCGGCGCACCAACCGGGCGATTTTCGTGCTCGGGGCCGAACCTGCAGCAGATACCGCACGAAATGGAATACCGCTCGTGCTTTCGCGCTCCCGACGGTAGGCGGCTGGTCATCGCCGATTACTCGCAGATCGAGTTAAGGATACTGGCCGATTTTAGCGAGGACGCGAACTTTATTCGCGCGTTCGAATCGGGGCAGGACTTTCACGCGGCGACGGCGGCACAGATCTTTGGCGTCAAAGAAGCGGACGTCGACGCCGACCAGCGTTCGTTCGCCAAGCGCCTGAACTTCGGCGTGGTTTACGGACTCGGCGCACAGCGGTTCGCCCAAATGACCGGCCTCACCGAACGCCAGGCAGAGGAAACGCTCCGGCGGTACTTTGCGACCTATCCGCGAATGGACGAGTGGCTGAGAACAACGGCGAAGGATATCTTGACGACGCGGACGGCGCGCACGCGTTCGGGCCGAATGGCGAGGATCAACTTTGACGCGAACGATCGCGCATCGATCGGAGCCGCTCAGCGCTACGCCAAGAATATGCCGATCCAGGGAACGTCGGCCGACATCCTCAAACGCGCCCTGCGCCTGCTGCACGACAGCCTGCAGGAAACCTCGGGCAAGTTGGTCAACATAGTCCACGACGAGATCGTCGTCGAATGCGACGCCGCGGATGTCGAAGAGATGTCGGGAAAGCTACAGTCTGCAATGCTCCGCGCCGGCGAGGCTTTTGTCTCAAAGGTACCGATCAAGGTCGATGTAACGGTGTCGGAGGCGTGGTGTAAGTAAAACCGTAACCACCAAAAAACATAAAACTACACGAACGGGTTGGTAGATCGCGACGCCAATTTGGTGTGTTTTCGTGTTATTTCGTGGTTACGTCTTCAGGCGGTGGCTTCGGCTTCGCGGGTCGGGACGAAGAGTATTCGTGAGCAGCTTTCGCAGACGATGATCTCGTCGCCGCGTTTTACTTCGAGCTGGACCTGCGGCCTGAGCGCCATAAAGCACGCGCTGCATGAGCCGTTGACGACCTCGGCGACGGCGATACCATCGCGGCTGCGTTGGGCGAGACGGTTGTAAACGGCGGCGAGCCGATCGGGTAGCGTCGCAAAGGCGGCCGCCCGATGCGCCGTCTCGCGATCGAATTCGGTCTGGTCGGCCGTCAATTGCGTATCGAATTCGGCCAGGGCGGCATCGCGTTTTGCGTCGTGGCTGCTGATCTCCTCGGCGCGGTCGGTCAGTTCCTTCTCGACCGACTCAAGCTCTTCCATTCCTTCGACGATCTGCGTCTCGAACGCTGCGATCTGCTTTTGCAGCGCGTCCGTCTCGCGCATCGCGGTCTCGTATTCTTTTTGGTTCTGCGCGTGTTTGAGGTTGCGGTCGGCACGTTCGAGGTAGGTCTTGTTCTCGGCTATCTGACGTTCGAGGTCGGCACGGGTCGCATGGAGCCCGTCACGCCGGGTCTGTATCTCGCGAAAAGAAGAGGCGTGCTGTTCAAACTCCTGTTCGATCTCGGCACGCCTCGTTTCCGCGGTCTCAATTAGATTTTTCAAACGACGGAGGTTTGTGTCCGTCCGCTGTAGTTCTATCAGTTTATCAAGGTCGGCTTTCACTTCGAGGTTCCCTCTCCTAAAACAAGTAGAGTATCGCAAAGAACGCCTGATAACAAAAGCACCCGGTCGGTCTGGTATTGTCCTGACCTTGCGGTGCCCGGGAGATCGACACCGGCGATCTTTGCGATCTTGGCGTTTTTGCGTAAGAAAGAGGCGTTTTACGCAAAGCCGCAAAGAACTGAAAGGCAGAAACACCCCGGATTCTAGACACTATCCCAGAAAGATGTAGAAGTGGCGCGCGACGGCGGCCGTATCGACCTGGGAACCTTCGCCGTCAAGCCAGTTTGGGAGCGATGTCGAGTGGACGAGGCGGAGCAACGCAGCATTGCGCGGCATGCCGAAGTGCGAGATACGGGCGACGGCAAGTGCGCCCTGGCGGATGATGCCATCCGATGGCGTGCGGGGCCAGCCGGCTTCGAGCTGCATTTGCCGGACGCCGTGACGGACCGAGAGCAGCGTGCCGCGCATCGTCGAAGATCCGACCTTGAAGCTGTAAGGCTCTTCGCGCTCGATAAGGATGTCGGGACGGACTCGCTGCTCGTCGGATGCGAGCGCGATAAACGTCTCGGTCAGCCACCCGACGCCGCGCGACCGGATAGCGTCGTTCGTCGCACGCAGGCGCAGATATTCGGCGACGTGCGAGCGGCCGAGAGCGTCAGCCTTCTCACCCGCGTCGACGAGCATTTGCGACCAGACCTGCTCAAGCTCGGTCATCAATGTCCAATTTGAGATCGTATCCCGACAAGACGTCATCTCGGCGGTCTCGGCGTCCGAGCCTCAAGCGTCCTCCGCGTTGAAAAATGCCAGAGAGATCGCAAACGCAGAGGACACCGAGAGCGGACGCAGAGACCGCGCGAGGAAATCAAGACACTACCGAGGATAAGAGAAGCGACGGGCGAAAGGCAATCGCGTGTGTTATCATTCTTTTTCGGTCGGCGAAGTTTTATCTATGAAGCATTTACTTGTCTTCTCGCTGCTCGTTTTTTCTGCACTTATCGGGCTGGCGCCGATCGACACGACGAGGGCCGGCTCGGCCCGACCCGAGCCGACGCCCTCGAAAACAAAAGCAAAACCGAAAGCAACTCCCGCGAAGAAAACCGCGACGTCCTCAAAGGCGAAACCGCCGGCGAAGACGACGGCCGCGAAACAAAAGCCAAAGCCCGCTGCAACACCCCCAAAGAAACCTAACGAGCGAGCGGAGCTCGACACGGCCCTGGCTCAGACGACACGCGACGCGCGCCTGGCCGCACTCGTCGGCTTCGGCGTGAAGTTCCCAACGTCGAAGCTTTTGCCCGAAGCGCAGGCTGCGATCGCTTCGATGCGCGCCGGGATAGGTGCCGAGAAAATGGCCGCCGGCGATCTGGAAGGCGCCGCTGCAGCCTATAAGGCCGCTGCAGCGGACGCGCCGACGCCGCCGGCGGACGAGCTCTTTAAGGCTCTCGTGAAAGTCCCCGCGAACCTTTACTTCCGCAATTTGCGAGAGCCCGCACTCGAGATCGCAAAGCTGCTCGAAACCAAGGCGGAACCGAGCGCGACGCAATTGCTCGCTGTCGCAAACTTTTACCTGAGCGTCGAGAGCGGTTCGGACGCAAAGCGGCTCGCCGAGAAGGCGATCGTGCTCGATGCGAATTCTTGGGGGGCTTACCAGACGCTCGGGCTTGCAAACAGGATGGATTTTCAGCTCGAGGCCTCGGCAGCGGCATACGCGAAGGCGCTCGAGCTTGATGCGAATTCGATGACGGCGCGTCGGGGCCTCGCCGAGATGAAACGCTCGCTGGGCCAAAGCGACGAGGCCGCCGCGCTGTATCGCGAGATACTCGCACGCGAGGAAGCGAACCTCCCCGCTCGAACAGGACTTGTCCTGTCGCTCTTTGACGCCGACAAGCGCACCGACGCCGAGGCCGAACTCGCGAAAACGCTCGACGCCAATCCCGGCAACGTGATCCTGCTTGCGGGCGTCGCCTATTGGTACGCAGCGCACAACGACGGAGCAAAAGCGATCGAATATGCACGACGCGCCATCGACACCGATCCGCGTTACATCTGGTCGCACATCGCACTTGCACGCGGGTTTTTGGTTGATCGGAAACCGAACGAGGCCGAGAAGGCGCTGCTCGTCGCGCGGCGATACGGCAATTTTCCAACTCTGTCGTACGAGCTGGCGTCGGTGCGGCTGGCATCGGGCCTTTATCGGGAAGCGGCGGACGAGCTGGCGAAGAATTTTTCGATCAAGGACGGCGCCGTGAGCAGTAAACTCGGCGGCCGGATCGCGCGAGACGCAAAACAATTTGACGAGCTAGTCGGACTTGAACGTCGAGCAAGCATTTTTGCTCCGGTCGGCGCCGACGCGCCGGAGAATGCCGCCAAACTGGCGGCGTTGCTCGAACTGAAGCAGGCTCTCGACGGAACAGATGCCGAGCGGCTCGCTCGCGCGGCGGACGAATTTGTTCGCGGCGAGGACCGAATGCGAGTACACCGGCAGGTGTTCGCGGCGTCGATGCTCGCGGACAAAAAGGCCGGTGCGAAGGCGATCGAGATCGCGAAAGCCGCCCGGGCGAACGTCGGTGCAGGGCTTGATGTTCCCTCGGCGTCGGTTGCGGTGCTGGCGAGCGAGCTTTACGAATCGCGCGCCATCGCCGATGCTGCCGGCCAGTACGTCGAAGTGCCCGACGTGCCAAAGACAACGCTCGAGGCGATCGTCCGAGGCCGGATCGAGGACATTATTGGGACGGCGCAGTATCAGCAGGACGAACGCGACGAGGCGATCGCCAGCCTCAAGCGCGCGGTTGCGGTACTGCCGGTGAACAGCGCTTGGTGGCGGGCGAGCATGTGGCGGCTCGGCGACGCGCTTGCGCTCAGTGGCAAGGACGCCGAGGCGCTCGACGCGTATGTCAAGACGTATCGCACCGGCGGCCCAGACCCGATCCGATACTCGGTGATCGAAACCGTGTACAAAAGGGTCAACGGCAAGACCGACGGGCTGGAATACCTGATCGGTACGAACCCGATGCCCGCACCACAAACGGTCGCAAAGAACGAACCGGTGCCTACGCCCGGGCCAACTCCGGCATCGACGCCGGAGCCGACACCGCAACCTTCGCCGAGCCCGACGCCGGAGCCTTCGCCAATATCTTCGCCGTCGCCTACCCCGATACCGGAGCCGACGGCGACACCTACTCCCGAACCTACTCCGGCCCCGACGCCTGAACCGACAGCAACGCCGAAACCGACGCCCGAACCAACCCCTGAACCAACGCCCGTTCCGACGCCGCAGCCTACACCGGAGCCGTCACCGACTCCGACACCGGAACCTTCGCCGACGCCGGTACCTGAATCTTCGCCGACGCCGGCACGCGAACCTTCGCCGACGCCAACACCGGAACCTTCGCCGACGCCGGCACCCGAACCATCGCCAACGTCGACGCCGACGCCAAGACCCGAACCTTCGCCGACGACAACCGCGACCAGGACGGCCGACCGGATCAGAGATCTTTTCCCGACCGTTGTAATACCGCTCCCGAATCCGGAGACAAGGCGGACCGCGCCGAAGGAAGAGGCCAAACCGACACCTGCGCCCGAAACCTCTCCAACACCGTCGCCTTCGCCTTCGCCAACACCGGAAGCATCGCCGTCTCCGACGCCCGAAACCAAGAATCCGTCATCGGGTACCGGCGGCGACCGCCCGCGGATCGTTAACGCTCCGGCCGAAGCTCCGGCGCCGTGCGTGGTGACGGTCAATCAGGACGTCATCAATCTGAGCGCGGACGGACGCGACTCGGCTGTGATAATCGGACGCGTGGACGATCTGGATATCGAGGACGTGACGTCCGCGTCGTCGAGTTCGCAGGACGTGGCCGTACGCCGCCAGCCGATCGAAGGCGTTACGACACGCGCGCTGTTCGTGCTGCGATCGGCAAGCGGAAAGAGCGGGATTTATCAGATCACGTTCCAGATGCCGTGCGGTAAAAAGACGATCACCGTCAACGTGCGCTAGGCCGGATCGCGCGTGGGCAGGACCCGAACCGTGGCCAAGACAGTCAACAAGAGGAAAAAGAAAGCGTTCGAATGCGTCCGCAGAGGGAAATCGAAAACGCTGTGGACCATTATCCCGACACAGCCGGCCCATGCTCCGATCGCAAGACCTCGCCGTAGCCCGTCACTGCGCCTTATCCTCCTAATCGCCTTACGAACGAGCATTGCTATGAATCCCGCGACGCAAAGGAAACCCGCAACTCCCGTATCCGCAAGTATTTGCAAATAGTCATTGTGCGCCTGCTCTACGCGGAAGTAACCATTCCATGTGTCATAGCGAGTAAATGCAACGCCAAAAGCGTCGTAACCTGCGCCGAGGACCGGGTGATCGAGGAAGATGCGAATCGCTATCGGCCAGAAGTGAAAACGGCCGGTCGAGATGTCGATATCGGGCGGTGCCGCACCGATCCCGCGAAGCAGCGAATCGTTCGCTCCCAGAAAAAGTGCGAGGCCGAAGATCGCAAGCAGCAGAGCCGCGGCGCCCGCGATGGCCATAGCGCGACTTCCCGCGCGCGAATCAGGCCGTTCGCCGCCCAAAGTGAACATCACGCTCAGGAAAGTGACCAGGGCAAGGACGACAACGAAGCTTAGCAAGCCGCCCCGCGAACCGGTCGAAACAACTGCCGCACCCATGATGACCAGCGCCGTTGCGATGATCATGCGCAACTCGCGGCCAAGCGTCTTCACGAATAGCAGCGCCATCGCGATACCGCCCGTCATTTGCATAAATCCGGCGAAGTGATGTTGGTTGACGAACGGGCCGAACGGCACCGCCTCCGCCACCTCGCGCATGCCGTAGATGCCATCGAAGTTCGACAGCCTTTGCAGAATGCCGTAGAAAGCCATCAGCGCGCCAAAAATGACCAGGAACCCGGCCGTGCGAGTAACGCGCCGCTCAGTGTTGACAAAAGTCAGCGCCGCGGCGAAGAAGAGCAACAGCACCGCGCCACGGGTCACAAAGAATCGTGTCGAGTACGGATCGAGCGAGCGGGTCGGGCCGACAGGTGCGAGTTGGATGATGGCTATGATCAAAAGGCCCGCGACGGGAAGGAGCAGCGCCGACGGCTCGATCTGGAATCGGCCCCGTCGCCATGAGTCGACGATCCAAAGCAGGGCAAGCACGACAGCAAAAACGGTCAAAAGTATCCACGTCGTGTGATCGACCGCGCCGAATAGCACCGTGCCGGTGCCCGCCATTACGCAAATGATAACGGCGATGCTCGTGGCAATACGTGACGACGGACCTGCGTCCGAACGATGGTCCGAAGCAGAAAACGACTTGGAAACTGATCGGCTCTTCTCCACTTATTGAATACGCCTCAGCGCGATGCTGTCGAACCAGATCCGGCCGCTGACCGGACACGACGGGCCGGCGCAGCCGCTGCGCGCCAACCTGATGGTCACGCCGTCCGTGCCCTGTGGCACGGCGACCGCTGCGCGAAGGACCGTCCACTCGTCAACCGCGGTCATTGGCTCTGTTGTTCCAAGCAGGGCCAGGGTGCCGGCATCGACCACTTCCCATCGGAATGCCGCCGCCGTCTTAAGGTCCGAGCGGTAATGCACTTCAAAGTCATACCGGCCCTCGGGTTCGACCGGAACGGTCTGCTCGATCGAGCGAAAATCGGCGGTCGCGAAGGTGTTGAAAACGAGCATCAGGCTGTAGCTGCCCGACTGTGGCCGGTTGTTGCTGCGGCCGATCTGCGGCTCTGCGCCTTCGGCGATCTGCCATTCAAAGAGCGACGCCTTACGGAGCTTGATGTCCGTCTCGAATCCACCATTCGCGACCTCGCCAACGCTAATTTGCTGACCCGACTGATCAGCCGCGAGTTCGGCGGCGAGGCGGAACTTCTTTGCGGCCACCGCCTGGCCCAACAAATCGGCTGCGGCGGGCCCGAACCGGCCAAGCCGTTCAGGTCCGGGCACGCGCCGCCAGGCATCGAGCACATCGTCAAAGCGGCCCTGCGAGGACAGAAAGAGGGCGATCGACGCGTTGGTTGAGGCGGTATCGCCCAGGACCGCGCGAACCCGCTCGAGATCACCCTCGAAAACCATCATCGCCGTCGCGACCGCGGGCCGCGTATATGTCTGATCGGAGGCCGCGGCTTTTGCTATCAGTCGAAAGCCATCGTCGGTACGTTCCGCGCGGATCAGAAAGTTGCCGTACGCCCATTGGACGACCGAATAGTTGGGCGCGAGATCGAGCGCGCGCTTGAAGGCGGCCTCGGCCCCCCGCGCATCGCCGGCCGAGCCTCGGGCCCGCGCGAGTCCGAGCCAGATGAAGTAATGATCGGGCGAGAGCCGGGCCGCTGCTTCATACTCAGCGAGCGCCTGGTCGGCCTGATCAAACGACTTTTCAAGAATCACAGCGGCCGCATAGCGGGCTGTCGGGTCGTCGGGAGCGTGACCGGCGACCCATTCGGCTATCGGACGCGCTTCGGGGCTTTCGGGATCTATTCTCGAGACCACGGCGCTGACAAAATTGATCTGGATCGATACGACCGCAAGCGCAATTACTCCCAGCGCCGCAGCGATCAGCGCGATACGGCCCAGCGTTCCTTCGATCTTTATAAGCTTGAGTGACAATCGATGTTCTTGACGCCGGTCAGATGAGGTCGACCGGTTCGATGCGTATATGGGCACGCTTCAGTATCACGTGCATCTCGCGGCATTGCTCGCGGATCTGTTTCAATCGCTCCGGCGGCAGGTCGCGCACCGAGATCAGTATCTCGACAATGTCCTTCTTGCGGCAAATGTCAGCCAGCGAGCCGTTTCCGTCGAAGACCGTCAGCCCGTGGATGACCTTGTCCTTCTTTAACGGGTCGTCGTCGATGAATCCGACGGGCAAGTAGTTCCACTCTGGGTTGTTGTGAAGCTCGCGGAGGACCATCTCGCCGCCGTCGCCCGCGCCGTAGATCAGCACTTTGCGGCCATCAGCCGAAGCCGCAATCGGGAGCACCTGCCGGATAACGCGAAATGCCATGCGACTGCCTACGACGAGGAGCAAAAGCAAAAGGCCGTCGACAACAAAAACTGTGCGCGAGAATCCGTCGAACCTGTAAACCAGGAGGATCGTCAGAACGCTCAATGCGGAGCCGAGCACCACGCCCTTAGTAAACGTTATCAGGTCGCCGATGCTGGTATATCGCCATAAACCGCGGTATACGCCCGTCACAAGGAAGGCGCCTAGCTTCAACAAGATGAGCAGTGGAACGGTTTTCAGGAACAGGTCCCAACTGGTCGAGTCCTCGAACCTGACCGGCCCGCCGAACGACGGATAGAGAAGCGCCCAAGCCAGATAATAGGAAAGCGTTATCAGGAACGCATCGAGAAACACCTCGAAAATGCGGCGCTTGTGGGTCATGTTCACCAGGAAAGCGAACATCGCGTTATCGGCGCCGGCAACAGCCGCTTCAGCATCGGTCTCGTAAACCTTGACCTTGGATAGATAGACCCCGATTATCACAAGGGCCACGATAAAGAAACCTACAAGCGCGATTCCCTGGAACGGCCCGATCTGGCCGAGTAAAAGCGCCAGCGTTCCCGCCGAGAACGCAAAGCCGTACAGCATCAGCACTGCCGATCGTTCTGACAGGCCGAGGGCAACAAGCCGGTGCGAGGTGTGGTCGCGCCCGCCCTGCGACGCTTTGCGACCCCACAGCTTTCGCAGCAAAGTGACGAACGTCGTGTCGAAAATGGGCACGAACAGAATGAGTGCGGGCACGGCCAATATGGCCATGATGCCGCGCGAGCGGCCGCCCACCTGATTGAGCAGCACCGACCCCGAAAGCAGGAAACCGA
>CAZSOE010000051.1:0-9657 GCA_964608335.1 uncultured Chloracidobacterium sp. | reverse complement strand
AAGATGCAGTAGATGCTCAAGCAATACCCAAAATACAAGTTCGTTCTCGCCGGATGCGATTACATGCTCCTTCTGGCCGCCTGGGTGCTTGCGATCTATGTTCGTTTCTATGAGGTGCCGCTTGCCGAACTTCTTTCCCGGCCGCTGGTTCGAACGCAGGCCGCGCTGATCCTGGCGTATTCGTTCGTCTGGATCGTCATCTTTCAACATTTCAATCTCTACAAGCTCGATTTCTTCATGTCGTTCGGGCGACAGCTGATCGCAATATTCAAATCGCTGATCTACGGGCTGATCGGTCTCGTCCTGATCACGTTTGTCGTCCGAAGGCTTGATTTTGTCGAGTCGCGGCTCGTGCTGGCGATGTTCGTCGGCTTTAGCCTCATCCTCATTACTGCGTTTCGGACGCTGGTCTTCCGCCGGCTGTTCGCTTTACTTTCAAAAAAAAAGTTCATCCGGCGGAGGGTCTTGATCGTCGGGCAGGACCGGACGGCGAAGATGGTGGCGGCGCAGATCGCGTTTGACGATAGCCACGGGTTTGAGGTCGTGGGGTTTGTGAACGACGGGCTGCCTGCGGGCGAGCGCGTCTTCGAGGGTCTGACGAACGTCGGGCGCCTTAACGAACTCAGCGAACTTGTCGACCAAAACGACATTGACGAGATCATCATCGCGGAAAGCGATGTAACGCACAACGCGCTGCTCGAAATAATCGACCGTGCGCAGCGGACACGCGCCAAGGTGCGACTCGTTTCGGAACTCTACAACATCATTCCTGAGAAGGTGCTTCTCGAAAAGTATCTCGGCATCCCCATCGTCAAGATGCCGCAGAACTATGACAACACGCTTCTGAATGTTTACAAGCGTGTCTTCGACGTGGTGGTGACCTCGGTGAGTCTGTTGATACTTGCGATACCTTTCGCCTTTATCGCTCTGCTCATCAAACTCACCTCGAAGGGCGGTGTGCTTTATACGCACACGCGGATCGGCAAGGATTGCAACCCGTTTACTTTCTATAAATTCCGTACGATGTACGCCGGCAACGACGATTCATCGCACCGCGCGTTCGTAAGCGACCTGATACAAGGAACCGGCAACGGAGCCGTGAAGAAGATCGAGGACGACCCGCGGGTGACCCCGGTCGGTCGGTTTTTGCGCCGCACGAGCCTCGACGAGCTGCCGCAGCTATTCAATGTTCTCAAAGGCGATATGAGCCTCGTCGGTCCGCGCCCGTGCTTGCCCTACGAGCTGGATGAGTATCAAGACTGGCATCGCCGCCGGCTTTCGGTGACACCGGGATGCACCGGCCTGTGGCAGGTGGCGGGCCGCAGCGCGGTCGATTTTAACGATATGGTGATACTCGATCTTTTCTATATCGACAATATGTCACCGCTCTTTGACCTGCGTATAATTTTCAGGACGCTGCCCGTGATGCTGCTCGGGCGGGGCGGACACTAGGCGAAACGCATTTATGAAAGTTGCGGTGATCGGCACCGGTTACTGGGGGCCGAACCTGATACGAAATTTTCTCGCGCTCGACGAGATCGACGGTGCGATCGCGTGCGACCGCGACGAAACGCGCCTCGGCAAGATGGCCCGAGCGTTTTACGGGATCGAAACGGCGAAGGGATCGGCTGAGGTCATCGAACGCACTGACGTCGACATCGTCGCCATTGCAACGCCTGTCTCCACACACTTCGAGCTCGCGAGAACAGCGCTCGAGGCCGGGAAACACTGCTTCATCGAAAAACCGATGACAGCGAGTGCAGCCGAGGCCGAGTCCCTGATTGAACTCGCTGAAAAGAAAGGGCTTAAGCTCTTCGTTGACCATACCTTCATCTACACCGGGGCGGTGCGAAAGATGAAGGAGATCGTCGCGTCGGGACGGCTCGGCGACATTTATTATTTCGACTCTGTGCGGATAAATCTGGGGTTGTTTCAGCACGATGTCAATGTCATTTGGGACCTTGCGCCGCACGATCTTTCGATCGCTGACTTCCTGTTGGAGAAAAAGCCGCTCGCCGTTTCCGCCGTCGGCAGTTGTCACGTCGGCAACGGTCTCGAGGACATCGCGTACCTAACACTGACCTACGAAAACAACCTGATCGCTCACTTCCACGTCAACTGGCTTGCCCCGGTCAAGATTCGCAAAACATTGATCGGCGGCACAAGATCGATGATCGTTTACGACGATACCGAGACGAGTGAGAAGGTCAAGGTTTATGACAAGGGCATCGACGTCGCCACGCGCGAAGGCGTCTATGACACGCTTGTTCAATACCGGACCGGCGATATGCTCTCGCCCAAGCTGGACCAGACCGAAGCTCTCGCAGCTGCGACGCGGCATTTTGTCGATTGCATTCTGAACAACAAAACACCCGACACCGACGGACACTCGGGGTTGAATGTTGTTCGCGTGTTGGAAGCCTCGGGCGAGTCTATAAAGATGGGTGGAAAATTGATCGAACTTTAGATGTCAACGACATTTACTGACGAGTATCTCCGCGAAAACTGCATTCGCCTAACCGATGTGAAACTCGGCGACGATGTGAAGATGTACGCTTTCGTGAACGCCTACGGCTGCGAGATCGGCGACGAGAGCCGGATCGGAGCGTTTGTCGAGATCCAGAAAGGCGTCAAGGTCGGGCGGCGGTGCAAGATCTCGAGCCACTCATTTCTCTGTGAGGGTGTAACCGTCGAGGACAACGTCTTTATCGGCCATGGCGTGATTTTCACGAATGATAAGTACCCACGCGCAACGAACGCCGATGGTTCGGCGCAGTCCGCATCCGACTGGGCGGTTGTTCCGATCACGGTCAAAAAGGGCTCCAGTATAGGTTCAAATGCGACGATACTCGCCGGCGTTACGATCGGCGAGGACGCGATGGTCGGGGCAGGCGCGGTCGTGACGCGCGACGTCCCTGCCGGGGAAACCGTCGCGGGTGTCCCGGCGCGTCGAGTCGAGCGATGAACATTTCGTCGGCACTCGCGTCAGGCGCCGAGAAACTCGCGGAACACGGCATCGCCGAGGCCCGACGCGAGGCGTCGTCGCTTTTAGCATTCGCCCTCGATCGCGACGCAACTTTCCTGATCGCGCACCCTGAGTATTCCCTCTCCGACGCCGAACTCTCCCGGTTCGCCGATGTGGTTGATCGACGGGCTCGCCATGAACCATTCCAGTACATTGTCGGCAAACAGGAATTTTTTGGCTTGGACTTCGAGGTCACCTCGGACGTCTTAATACCTCGCCCCGAGACCGAAATACTGGTCGAGGAGGCGGTCCGCATCCTATCCGCTTTCGACAGTCCGCGGTTCTGCGAGGTCGGCGTTGGGTCGGGATGCATAAGCGTTGCGATCCTCCATTCCATTCCGGCCGCGACCGCGATCGCGGGTGATGTTGCCGCGGCGGCGGTGGCCGTCACCGGTCGCAATGCGGCCAGACATCAGGTGGCCGATCGCCTGGAACTTCGTGAGACAGACCTTTTTGACGGTATCGAGGGCGCGTTCGACATGATCGTTTCGAACCCTCCATATGTACCCGACGAACAAGTCGGGTCACTTCAAGCCGAAGTTCGGCTGTATGAGCCGCGGGTTGCCTTATCGGGCGGTCCCGACGGAACGGCGTTGACCGCCCGGCTGGTGAGCGATTCTGTCGGCCACCTGCGTTCGGGAGGAGTCTTACTGCTTGAGATCGGTTTCGACCAGGCAGAACGGGTTTCCGGGCTTTTCAGGCCCGATATATGGGCCGAGGTCGGCTTTCTGCCTGATCTGCAGGGCATCCCAAGGATCCTCAGGGCCACCTTGGCCTGAGCGGCCAGAAGTGGGGCCAGAATCCGCTTGCCTTGCAGGGTAAGTGGAGTTAATATGTGCACATAACGTAATAAAGTCGTTTTTTGACAAAATGACGGCCTCTGGAGGAGGCATCGTCTTAACTTGGCGTTTCGAATCGCCGCTAGTGGTTCCCAGGATCTTTACCCAAAATGATCGGAGGTGAAAGAAAATGTTGAAGGGGTTAATAGCGGTCGTTTGTCTGTTAGCGGCCGGGTTCTGTTTTTACAGATTTCAAACGACACCTAACGCGGGCTCGATCTATGTGATCGGGGGCATCGCATTTGCGCTATTGATGGCGGTGTTCGGTGTGATGTTCCTCTCGGGACGTGTTAATAAGTCCGAGGACATCCACATTACCGAATAGGCGTTACGGTCGGCTATGGATTGCCGCCGAAAGGCGCGTGATCCGGGTGTCCGCGCCGTCGGCGCCACGTCCAGTAAAGCACTGTCGATGAGGCTGTGGGTCTACAGCCTTTTTTGTTTGTGTGTCAGGCGGCTACTTGAACCGAACGCCAACGCGAACGTTCGTTGGTCCGGCCACAGTTCGAATCGGCGTTCTGCCCGTGGAGTAACGCGAGTTGAAGACATTCTCGACGGCAGCGAAGATATCGATATGCTCGCTGACCGATCGCGAACCAAACAAGTCGAGCTGACCGAAGGGCTCCAGCCGCAACTGATTGAGATCGTCGTCGAACTGGCTGCCCGACCTTCGTGCCTGGGCACCAAACACCCACTTCTCCGTCCTGAAAGCGAGCTGAATCGTCGCCTGATGCCTGGCCACCTGCGGGATCATCAGTCCGGCGATCGCACGATTGGCCGGAAAATCGGTGACGCGGGCATCCGCGAAGAGATACCCTCCGCCAACCGTCCAACGCTTCCATCTGAATTCGATCTCGCCCTCGGCGCCGCGTGAGCGGCTTTCGCCCATGTTCTGCCGTTGTCGCGTGATCAGTGTAGGGGTCGTTGTTAGCGTTACGTTCGCAACGGGTCGCTCCACCGTCGTGTGGAAAAACGCGAGCCGCGTAAATACGTTTCGTCTCCCGAAAGTAACGCCGCCTTCATAGTTGGTCGCGCGTTCAGAGCGTAGATCGTGATTTGCCAGCGTCAAGACGTTGCCGACGCGAAAGCTCCGATAAAGCTCATTCAGCGTCGGGGAGCGGAAGCCTCGGGACGCCGAAGCGTAAAAAGAAGCGTCGGTTGAGATCTTGTAAAGCAGAGATAGTTGCGGGCTTACGGCACTTTCATTCCGGTTCGGGAAGACGGCCGTGGCGGTCTGGCCCGTCGACAGGGTTCGGGTTGCGCTTGAGCCGTTTGAATTGCTCCAACCGTCGAGCCGCAAGCTACCGGCGATCACCAACCGGCTGCCCAGATGGACCAAATCCTGAAAGAAGAATCCCGAGAGGGTCTGCCGGCCACCGGCGTTGACGAGCGACGACGGCCTGTCATTCACAAAGGCGATCTCATCGCTCGAACCGCTAACATATCGGATCTCGCCGCCCGCGACGATCGTGTGGGTCCCGATCGGACGGGACAACTGGACCGACGCGCCGAGAGAACTCACGGGAACGCGCTGGATCCGCGTCAGGCTCTCGGCCGTGCGAACGGCATTGACAGCTGAGAAGACCTGGTCAAAAACCTGTGTGCCGCCATACGAGCGCCAGCTTACCGTCGTCTTCTTGCGCACATCGCCGCCGAAGACAACCTGCCGCAGATGCGTTCGGTTGGTTTGCAGGCCGGTGCCGTTCGAACGGACCTCGCCGAAATACGAGGGGCGCAGAAAGATCGTCGTTTCGGTCCCGAGGCTTCGGCCCACACGGGCCGCGAGCGAACCGGTCCGGGCACCCGCAAACGAATCAACCGGTCCGCGGGCCGCATCCTCGACCGGCCGGTATCCGCGAGTCTGGAAACTCACCGCGGTGATGGAACTGTGCCATTTCGCATTGGCGAGAGCCGCGAACCCCGAGCCCGAAAGGGTTTTTTGCGTGCCTCCGAAAAGCTCCGCTTCCACCGCGGTATCATACGGCGCCCGTGGAAAAATGTTGACCGCGCCACTCAGGCCTGCGTCTCCGTAAAGGCCCGAGGCTCCGCCCCGCAGCACCTCGATCCGATCGACCTCGATGACCGGGACACGGTTCCACTGCACCCAGCCACCGAACGGATCGTTCAGCGGGACGCCGTCAAAAAGAATGGTCGATCGGCTGGCTCCACTGGCGCCGGTACCTCGCAGGCTCACCCCTTGAGCCGTTGGGTTCGCTTGCCGGCTGCTTGTCCGGCGAAAGGTCGAGAAACCCGCGACCTGCCTGAGCATATCGTCGATCACGGGAGCCGCGGTCGTCCGGATCTCAGCCCTCGCCACCGTGACGACGCTCGCGGGAGTCTCGCTCAATCGCGTTTCGGTCCGGTTTGCCGCGACCACCACCTCCTCGCGGATCGACGGGGGCGACGGCGTCGGCTGCTGCGAGTATGAGGCGGTCCAGAGGCCAAAAACCGGCAGGAAAACAAGAGACCTTGAAAAAAACATTGAAAAAGGAAGCCGTAGATGTTTAGCTGTATAGTATCACGGTGAAAATTCTCCGCTCGAGCTGGTTTGCGTATGTTCGATACAACCATGCCTAGGGTCAGCGCCAAGCCGCGAGGAGCCGTGGATTGGCGCATGAAGGTCCTTGTGCTTTTTGGCACGCGTCCCGAAGCGATCAAGCTTGCGCCCGTCATCCACGAACTCCGCAAACGGTTCTTCCAGACGATCGTTGTCTCCTCGAGTCAGCATAAACAGTTGCTCGCTCCCTTTCTTGAGTCACTGGACATCGACGTAGATTTCGACCTCGGCGTAATGCGTCGAAACCAGCAGCCGAACGGCGTCTGTGCCCGTGTCCTGGCAAAGCTCGACAAGATACTCGCGCTGGAAGAGCCTGATCTGATACTCGTGCAGGGCGATACTACGACCACGCTCGCCGGGGCCCTCGCGGGGTTTAATCGACGGATCCCGGTCGGGCATGTCGAAGCGGGCCTCAGGTCAGGCAACCTTGCGAGCCCATTTCCGGAAGAGATGAACCGGCGCGTGGTCTCACAGATCGCTACGTATCACTTTGCCGCCACTGAGCGTAATCGCCGGAGCCTTATGGGCGAGGGCGTGCCTACCGAGCGTGTGTGGGTAACGGGAAATCCCATTGTCGATGCGCTGAAGTTCATGCTGAAGAACCTGAAGGTGAGCCCGACGGTGAAGGAAATGCTCCGGGCGACCGAGGGCAAGAAGCGTCTGCTCCTTACAACACATCGCCGCGAGAGTTTTGGCGATGCGATGGCGGCCAACCTGATGGTGATCGCCGACTTTGTCGAGAAGCGTAAGAATGTTTGCCTCTTCTTTCCAGTCCATCCCAACCCGAATGTTAAGAACGTCGCCAAACAGATACTCGGCGGACGCGACCGCGTTTATCTGCTCGATCCGCTGGATTACTCGGACTTTCTGGCCATTATGAAGGGCTCGTGGCTCATCGTTTCGGACTCGGGCGGTGTTCAGGAAGAAGCGCCGAGTCTCGGAAAGCCACTGCTCGTCATCCGCGAGAACACCGAACGGCCCGAGGCGATCCGTTCCGGGGTTTCCAAGCTCGTTGGCAGCAATCCGGCCAAGCTCAAACAGTTCCTCGATGAGAACTATGCCGTCGAGAGCTGGATCAAGTCCGTCAAAGAGGTCGCTAACCCATTCGGCGACGGTCGGGCGGCCGCACGCATCGTCCGGATCATCGAGGACACACTCGCCACCCAGAGCGCCAAGAACGCCAAAGCTGACCAGGCATCGCTGTTTTGAACCGCCCGCCCAGGCTCCCGATTTAACGAAAGTTAGGGGAAATACCCGCTAATTCGACCTTATTAGCACCAGGGAACTGTTGCCCGGTTCCCGCGAAACTCTGCCGATCCCCGGTAAGGTATGAAAAGAGTGCCGCGCAACAAGACCACATATCCAATTGACGGCCCGGCGCCCGTGATGGCATCAAGTCCACCCGATGGGCCCGGCCGGGACACCCGCCGGAGCCTGCTGACGATCCTGGTCGAAGATTATTTCCACGTCGGGGCGTTCGAGAACCTGATCCAGCAGCGAAATTGGCAGAACTTTGAACCTCGATACGAGAAGAACACGCAGAAGATCCTCGACCTCCTGGACCGCTACAACACAAAGGCCACATTCTTCGTTCTAGGCTGGATAGCAGATCTCAACCCGAACCTCGTGAGCGAGATCGTCGCACGCGGCCATGAAGTCGCAAGCCGCGGCTACTATCACCGCAGCCCTCGATATCTGACGCCGGACGAGTTTCGCGACGACCTTCGGCGCGCCAATCACGTTATCGAGGATGCCGCGGGCCAACGCGTCGCGGGTTATCGGGCCGCGGAAAAGCTTGCATTCGAGCAGAGTGATTGGGTACTGGACGTGCTCGCCCAGGAAGGCTTCGCCTATGATGCTTCGTTCCTTCCGTCAACCAAGACCGACAGCACAAAACGCGTAGCCCACCAGGTCGAAACGGAAGGCGGCGCGATCTGGGAATTTCCCTACACGACAGTCGATCTCGGCGTCGGGCTGCTGCCGATCTCAGGCGGTAATTACTTCCGTCAAGTGCCATATACGCTCATGCGGCGGGCGGTTAAGAAGTGGCACGCTCGTCACGACGATCCTTTTGTCTTCTATTTCCACGTCTGGGAACTCGATCCTGAACAGCCACGCATTTCGGCCGCCTCGAATTACAACCGGATACGGCATTACCGCAAGCTCGACAAGATGGAGTGGATCCTGGAGGAAAATCTGGCGCTCTATAAGTGCACGAGCATCGCGCGACATCTTGGCTTGGCCGAGCAGGTCAAACCCGCCGCGATGAAAGCTGTCGCGCCGGCGACCGTTGTGCCGTCTGTTCCGGCCCGATCGGCTCGGCGAAAGCCCGTTTCCATCGTAGTCCCGTGTTACAACGAACAGGAATCGATCCCGTACCTGGCGAACACGCTTTCGTCTGTGGGCGATGAGCTCCGCTCGATCGGTTTTGAGCCAAAGCTGATCTTTGTTGACGACAAGAGTGAAGACAAGACTCTCGAGGTCCTCGAGGCTAACTTCGGCGGCCGACCGGATGTCAAGATCCTGAGGCATGAGGTCAATCGAGGCGTGGCTGCCGGTATCGTCACCGGAATCGCCGTCGCCGATACTGAGATCGTTTGCTCTATCGATTGCGATTGCACCTTTGACCCTCATGAACTGGTCCAGATGGTCCCGCTGCTTACAGAGGGCGTCGATATGGTAACCGCGTCGCCATATCATCGCGACGGCGGCGTACGGAACGTGCCGGGTTGGCGATTGCTGCTCTCAAAAGGGGCCTCGGTGATCTACCGCCGTATTCTGAAGACAAAGATCGCGACGTACACGAGCTGTTTCCGGGTTTATCGCCGGAGCGCGATGCTCGACCTTAAACCGACGGCTCCCGGCTTTCACGGCGTAGCCGAAATGCTCGGCCTGCTCGATCTGAAGGGCGGAAGGATAGTTGAGTTCCCGACCGTTCTTGCGGTCAGGCTTTTTGGAATATCGAAGATGAAAACGGCCAAGACCATCGCCGGGCACATTAAGCTCATGGCCCGTTTGAGCTCGATGCGCCTTTTTAGAAGGTCGCCGTCGCCCGGGACTTCGTTGACAATGCCGGGCCTGACCGTTGTGCAAAAGGACGCGGCAGAATAGTTTCTCTATGACGCAGAATATCGCCATTGTCGGATCGGGTTTTCTAGGCATGACGCTCGCAATGCGCCTTGCCGATGCCGGCGCAAAGGTCACGTTGTTTGAATCGGCCGCTGAGATCGGCGGCC
>CAZSOE010000050.1:0-9750 GCA_964608335.1 uncultured Chloracidobacterium sp. | reverse complement strand
CAACAGCCTCGCGCTTGAGTTCGAGCCGCGCGTTCTTCATCGCAACTACGGCCTCAGGCGAAAAGGCCGACTGCCAATCGCGGCGGACCAGCAAACCAGATAACCACAGGGTGTATATCGCTTTGAGGGCCGCGGTTTCAGGCATAGCCGAAAGCGTTGTGAGCTTCGCCGCGCTCAACGCATCGTCATCCGCACGGGACAAGACAAATGCTTCGTCCGGCCGCAACGGCACCGCGATCTCATCCACTATTTGAGATCGGGAGAACGTCTCATCCAGGCTCCGGAACCGCCCAAGCACGTTCTCGATGCTCATGCACCGGCCATAGTCGAACAACAAGCGCGTCGTATCAACAGGATACTCGAGCCCGTCGCGGACCCTGGCAAGCGACGAGAACGCCCAATCGCCCGACGGCCACGACAACACGTCGACAACGATCGACTCGACCTGTTCGGCGAACAGCCGGTCGGCTTCTTGTCGCGTGAGAACACCCTTTTGGATCAGATTGGCTGTCAGCTCCTGGTCTTTGGCGAAATTCGGAATGCTAGCGAGGTCCGCTTTTGTGATCTTTCCCCGGCGGAGGAGGCACTCGAAAAACCGCGACGAACGCGCGTTCGAAACCGCGAAAACGACCCGACCGCCCTTGAAGTAAACGATCGACTTTTTCTCCTTCTCCGAGACGCGCAGGCTGCCGTACAAGCGGCTGGCTGATATTTCTGCCAGCAGCTCGGCGAACGGATGTGTCAGGAAATTTCCCTGGATCTCTAACTCTGATCTGGCGGTCATTGGGGGAAGAACGCGTCCGACGCGGCAGGCGTGAGGCCTCTATGATAATAGCAGATACGACAGCCCGAAAGTAAGGCCTATTTTCGCGTTTAAGGGCTGAATTTGCTAGCATTTGAGATTCGATTCAATGGCAAAAGCTATAGATATACGCGAATGTACGACGCTAAAAGAGTTCGCAGCCTGTGCCGCGCTGCAGCGGCAGGTTTTTGCGCTCCCCGATATAGAAGTGTCGCCCGTGCGACACCTTGTCGTGACTCGCAGCGCCGGTGGTTTTGTGCTCGGGGCGTTCGACGCCGGCGAACTTGTCGGCTTTGTGCTGAGTGTGCCGGCCTTCATGCGCGGCCAGGATGCGTTCTATTCCCACATGACCGGCGTGCTCGCGAACTATCAGGGTCATAACATCGGGGCTCGGTTGAAATGGGCGCAGCGCGAGGAGGCACTTTCTCGCGGCATTAGGTTCATCAAATGGACCTTCGAGCCCGTGAAGGCTCGCAACGCTTACTTCAACCTCGAGAAACTCGGGGCCATCGTTACCGAGTACCAGGAGAATTACTACGGCACTGACTACACAACAGCGCCCGAGCAGAATGGCAAACGTGTTGGTCTGGCGAGTGACCGCGTTTTTGCCGAATGGCACCTTGAAAGCGATAAGGTAAAGGCCCTGGCGGATGGCCATCCGTACGTCGAATCCGGTCAGCCCGTGGCCACGATCGAGATAATGGACGATTTTCTCGCGCTGGTCGCTGAAGATCCCGAGGCCGGGCTGGCTGAGCAGTTGCGCGTTAGAGGCGAATTCGACGAAGCATTTTCGGAAGGACTGGTGGTTCGCGGGTTCAAGCGCGACGCCGAAAGACCGGCGTTTCTTCTTTACGAGAACGGATAATGAGGGCGTTTGTCATTGATCCGGATATCAGAAAGGCGCGTACGCTGGACGCGTCGTTCTATACCGACGCCGGGAACTTTGAACTGTCGAAAGAACGGATATTCGCCCGGTCCTGGCACTTCCTCGGCCAAGCTAACGCCGGTCCGACGCTCGAGCCGATCAACCTGCTTCCCGGCGTACTCGACGAACCTTTAATCCTGATCCGGTCGGAAAATGGGCCCAAGTGCTTATCGAACGTGTGTACGCATCGGGGAAAAGTGCTGGTCGAGGAATCGTGCGACGCGAAGCTGATACGTTGCGGGTATCACGGCCGGCGGTTCTCGCTCGACGGGAAATTCCTGTCGATGCCGGAATTTGAAGGGGTGAAAGATTTTCCGACCGAAGCTGACGATCTGCCAGAAGTGGCGATAGCTGTTCGGCAGGGCTTCGTTTTCGCCTCTTTGGACCCTATCGAACCCTTCGAGGAGCTTGTTTCTGACGTGGCCGAAAGATTTGCCGAGGATAACTACGAAGGCCTTTGCCTGACGGCACGGCGTGAGTACGAGGTCGACGCCCATTGGGCCTTGTATTGCGAAAATTATCTGGAAGGATTTCACATTCCGTATGTTCACAAGGGTTTGAATGAGGTGGTCGATTACGGAACATATTCGACCGAGACCTTTCGCTACAGCAGTTTGCAGACCGCGTATGATGACGCAGGCGAAGTCGCCGCGCGTTACTTGTTCCTCTTCCCCAACGTGATGTTCAATTTCTATCCCTGGGGCATCTCGGTGAACATCGTTCGTCCGGTATCGCCCTCCAGTTCGATAGTCGAGTTCCTCACGTACGTCAGCGACGACAGTCTTTTAGAACAAGGTGCGGGAGCCGATCTTCACGGCGTAGAAATGGAGGACGAGGCCGTGGTTGAGAGCGTCCAGCGGGGCATCAGGTCGCGTTTCTATTCGCACGGGCGATACTCCCCGACCCGCGAACAGGGAACTCACCATTTTCATCGGTTGATAGCAAAATTCATGGGTTAAATGTCCAGCGTCAAAAAAGAGATCGAACGTCTGCGTGCCGAGATCGAGCGCCACAATGAGCTCTACTACCAAAAAGCGGAGCCTGAGATATCGGACTATGATTTCGACATTCTCCTCGAGCGTTTAAGGAAACTCGAGCAGGAAAACCCCGAGCTCATCACTCCCGACAGTCCCACACAACGCGTTGGGGGAAAGGCCGATTCGCTGCGGCCTTTCACTCATTCCGTACCGCTGATGTCGCTCGATAACTCATATGATCTAAACGAGTTAAAGGCATTTACTGAGCGGTGCGAGCGACTGGCCGAGGGAAGGAAGCTCGAATATGTCGCCGAACTTAAGATCGACGGATTGAGCGTTGCCCTGCATTACGAGGACGGTCTGCTCGCAAGCGGTGCGACGCGCGGCGACGGGCAGGTCGGCGACGAGGTCACGCAGAACGTTAAGACGATCCGTACCATACCGTTGCGGCTGAAAAAGGACGCGCCCGCACAGGCCGAGGTGCGCGGTGAAGTGTTTCTGTCTCGCTCGCAGTTCGCAAAGATCAACGCCGAGCTTGAAATGCAGGGCGAGAAGACGTTCGCAAATCCGCGGAACTGCGCCAGCGGCACTCTGCGGATGCTCGATTCCCAGATCGTGTCCTCACGACGGCTCGATATGTTCCCATACGACGTTTTCCGCGGGAATCAGAAAATGTTTTCGACGCACTGGGAGAACTTCGAGTGGCTCGAAAGGAACGGCTTTAACGTCAACCCGCACCGCGCTCTTTGCAACAATTTCGAGGATCTGTCGAGTTTTATCGACGCGATCGAGAAGGAACGCGACAACTTCGATTACGAGATCGACGGCGTGGTCGTAAAGGTCAATTCGACCGCACTGCAGGATGAATTTGGCGCGACGAGCAAGGCACCGCGTTGGGCGATAGCTTATAAATATCCGGCTCGGCAGGCGACGACAAAACTGCTTGGTATCGAGGTCAGCGTAGGACGAACCGGCGCGCTGACACCGATCGCCCTTCTTGAGCCGACACTTCTGGCCGGCACGACAGTCGCGCGCGCGTCGCTCCACAACGAGGACGAGATCAAGCGGCTCGATCTCAAGATCGGCGACACCGTCCTGATCGAAAAAAGCGGTGAGATCATACCTCAGGTTTTGCAAAACATTCCGTCGCGACGTGACGGCAGCGAGAAGAAATTCAGGTTCCCCAACCGCTGTCCAGTGTGCGGTTCGGACGCTGTTCGACCTGAGGGTGAGGCGGTCCGCCGATGCGTCAACCCCGATTGCCCTGCGAAAATAATGGGGCGTATCGGCTATTTTGCGTCCCGACGAGCGATGGACATCGAGGGCGTCGGCGGCGTTCTGGTCGCAACACTGGTGGCGAACGGAATGGTCACGGATGTCGCCGATCTCTATAGGCTTACGACCGCCGATATCTCCAATCTCGAACGAAAAGGCGAAAAGAGCGCCGCAAAACTGATCGCCCACATCGAGGCTAGCAAAACTCGCGGGCTGCAGCGTCTGCTTTACGGCATAGACATCCGGCACGTCGGTGAACGGTACGCTAAGATCCTGGCCAATCACTTCCGCTCGATCGACCGCATCGCCGAAGCGACGGTCGAAGAGCTCGATGACATTCCCGAGATAGGCCTCGCCGTCGCCGAAAGCGTTTACGAATGGATGCGCGAGCCGAAGAACATCGATCTCGTAGCTCGCCTCAAGGCGGCCGGCGTCAAGACCGAGACCGACGTCGCTTTAACCGCGCTCGACGAACGCTTCGTCGGAAAAACCTTCGTGCTCACCGGCAAACTCGAAAACTATACCCGCGACGAAGCCGCTAAACTCATTGAAGACCGCGGCGGCCGCGTTTCGTCCTCGGTCAGTAAGAAGACTGATTATGTCGTCGCGGGCGAAGATGCAGGGTCGAAGTTGACCAAGGCCGAAGGTTTAGGTGTTACGATTCTTGACGAAAGCCAGTTTCGTGGAATGATCGGCTAAAGACGGAGAAAGGTACGTCAATGATTGAGACCCTAAGTGGTTTTGTCGTCAAAGTTTGATGGGCGCGGAAATGTACGAAGAGGCAAAGGAACTTGCAAGAGCGGGAATGCTTGAACTATCGTCATTGGAGGAACAAGAACTGTACATCTTCGAGAGAGAGCATGGTGCAAAGTCCTATGAAATTGATCTAGCTGATTTCCCAATAACACGCTCGCAATGGGTTTCTGGACATTCATCTTTAGGATGATTTCAATTTTTGAACAAGATAAGAAGAATGACAAATGATTTTTTTGCAGCAGATATTTCGAGCGTGGATCCGCTGATCAGCAATGCGATCGACGATGAGGTGCGGCGACAGACCGATGGCCTGGAGCTGATCGCGTCGGAGAATTTTGTTTCCGAAGCTGTATTACAGGCGATGGGGACGGCGTTTACGAACAAGTACGCCGAAGGCTATCCGGGTAAGCGGTATTACGGCGGATGCGAGTTTGCCGACGTCGTGGAACAGGCGGCCATCGACCGCGCCAAGCAGCTTTTTGGCTGCGATCATGCGAATGTGCAGCCGCACTCCGGGGCGCAGGCGAACATGTCCGTGCTGCTTACCGCGCTCGAACATGGCGACACGATATTGGGCATGAACCTCTCACACGGCGGTCATCTGACGCACGGGCACCCGCTGAACTTTTCTGGATTGAACTACACGGTCGCCGACTACGGCGTCAACCGTGAAACGGAGCAGATCGATTACGAGGAGCTGCAGAAAAAGGCCGAGGAATCGAGACCGAAGCTTCTGATATGCGGGGCGTCGGCATACCCGCGAACGATCGATTTCGAACGGATCAGCCATATAGCCCGATCGGTCGATGCGAAGGTTATGGCCGATATCGCGCACATCGCAGGGCCGGTAGCCGTCGGCCTGCATCCTTCGCCCGTGCCGCACTGTGAGTTTGTCACCACGACGACGCATAAGACGCTTCGCGGTCCGCGAGGCGGCCTTGCGATGTGCAAGGAAGAGTTTGCCAAGGACCTCGACCGCCGCGTATTTCCGGGCGTTCAGGGTGGGCCGCTCGTTCATGTCATTGCGGCAAAAGCTGTGGCGTTCGGCGAGGCTCTTCGTGACGATTTCAAGGGGTATCAACAGCAAATACTCGATAATGCCCAGGCTCTCGGAGCAGCGCTCAGCGACGCCGGACTTCGCCTCGTATCCGGCGGCACCGACAACCATCTGCTGCTCGTAGATGTGTTTCTCGACGGCAAGGGCATAACGGGCAAGGCGGCCGAAAAGGCCCTCGACGAGGTGCACATCACTGTTAATAAGAACACGATCCCGTTCGACGCGAACAAACCGTTCATTGCGTCCGGGATTCGGATCGGAACGCCCGCGCTGACCACACGCGGAATGAAGGAAAACGAGATGCAGGCGATCGGCGGGATGATCGCGGCAGTCATTCACGAACCGGAATCCGACAGCGTGAAGGAACACGTACGGCGTCAGGTAGCCGAGCTTACCGCACAATTCCCGATGTATCCCAAGAGGCTGAACAGAAGGGAGGCCGAAGCCGTAACAAGTTAATCTCTCGCTCCTCTATTCTCGGCGTCAAGCTGATCGAGAAGGTCGCGAGCCTCGTCCGAATCGAACTCAAACGCCTTTTGCTCGAGCGTGCCAACTGCGATCGACGAGTACAGCGGGTCGTCGAGCAATGGCTCGATCGCTCCAACGGGCAGCAGAACGAGAGTTTCGTAAGCGATGGCCCGAATCTGAGCAAGCTCGGTTTGGCGGACTATCTCGGCGATCTCCGGGGCCGAATACCGATCGGCAAGAAGGTCGGCAAGCCGATCGAGGCGTGCATAGTCGTTGTCCTTGATCGCTCGTTCCGCGAGTTGAATGAACACCTCGGCCGATGCCGATCGGGCCTCGAGCACCTGAACGCAGATGTCGGCAAACTGTGTGATCTCGCTCAACCGTGCCGCGTCCTTTCGCACACGGCTCGACCGCGATTCTTCGTCGAGGGCCGTCAAAAGGCGGCTGACCTCCCAGTCGGCATGTGCATCGTAATGGGTTCTTGCGTGCTGAGAAGCTGCGGGGCTGCTGCCGGCCCTTAAGGCACCGACAAGCATTTTTTTTGTGACGGGGCGGAGGTCGTCCCAGATGCTTGCGATCTTACCGCCGAATTCCTTGATCGTCATTGTCAACCGCTTCTAAGTTTGCCGCCGCCACGCACTCTTGTCAAGAACTTCGCCTCGACTCGAGCGCGGCCTCTAATTTAGCCTCAAATTTCTGACGAATTTGATCTCCGCCCTCTTTCGATCTGTCGATCGTCGTAAGCAGCGCGTAGGGCGTTTCGCCCAAATGCCTTATCTCCCAGACATTCCTCTGCCCGTTCGACGGCCTCGAAAACCACGCCGCATCTGTTACAGAATCGACGACTGGGAATGTCGGAAAGGCCTCGGCGATCGCGGGACCGAGCCGCTCGCGGGTCTGGCGCCGAAGCGCGAAGCTCCTAAGGACCCATCCGTTCCGCTCATAAACCGAAACGATCTCGCGAATGGCCGCGAGGTCGGTCATTTCGAGTTTGCGCGCGTGGCAGGACGATCAACATTGACGGCGTTGATATTTACACCCGGCGTATTGACCGGTATCGCACCGCCCCCGACTGCGTTCGCTGCTTCGCGCTCGCGAAAATCGAGGCCACGGCCCGGTGACTTGTAGGTATCGGCAAAGAGGTCGCCGATAGCAAGCTTCCACGCGCCTTCTTCGTATATGAACGGCAGATCTTCCCAACGGCTCTCTTTCGAATTCCAAACCTCGACGGCGCCCATATCATCTTTTACCCGTTCGTCACGCATCATCGGGAGCGTCTCGGAAAATGTGGTCGCGGTAAATCCGTTCTCGAACACTTTTTCTACGGGCGTGTTGTTTCGCGCCGCTGCCATTGCAGCCAGGTCGTGCGACTTCTTCGTCATCGCCAGCTTGATCCGCTCGATATCCTTGCTTTTCACCGCCTCGTATAACCGGATGTATGCGGCTGTCGGCGAATCATTCGAATATCCGGTCCATGAACGAATAAGTCCGCTCTGCGATTGTGACAACCAGAGTGCCCCTCCGATCAGTGCAACGAGTGCGATAAGCCCTATTACAACGAACTTTCTACCGCCGGATCGTGTGGGCGCGGGTGAAGTCTTCTTTGAAGCTGCCATGTTTGAAAGTAAGAAAAGCCCGATCGCGGGCCCCGTTCCGTTGAGTATAGTTTATTGCTCCAACCGATGTAAATAAACCCTCACCATGCGGTCGGCGTTGTCAGTGCCGGTCGTTTCAGTTTATTATCTTTTCGTTCCCCGCATCAGATCTCTGTTCGCCACCAATGAAGACCTGCCCGCATTGCGATACGCGGTATTCCGATGACACGCTGCAATTCTGCCTGCAGGACGGAACGCCGCTGATCGGGCCCGCTGCTCGGGACACGCCAACGGTGGTCCTGACCGAGGACGAGACGGTCGCACGTGGCGGCGGGCAATGGCAGCAAAGCCAGGTTACCCATGTTGCCCCCGCGACTGTCCGAAAGGGCGCGAACACGGCTGTTGCGGTCGCGATCACCGCGGTCGCGATGCTCTTTCTGTTCGTCATCGCGGGGGTTACCGCCTGGCTCGTGATCGGCAACGGCGGCGGACCGACATCGAACACGGCCAACCTCAACGGCTCGAACGTCCCCGGCAACAGGCCCAATACGAACGTACCGGCGACACCTACTGCTACCGTCCCTTCCGCGACCCCGACGGCGACGACCGAGACAAGACCGGGAACGAACACTTCAACGCCGGAAACGCCACTGCCGCCGAGCACCGACGACACGCAGGCACGAAACGACGTGAGCCAGCGTATCAGTAACTGGAAGTCGCTGCTTGAAGCCCGCGACCTGAACGGCTATATGGACAACTATGCCTCGACCGTCGATTATTATCGCCGCCAGGGCTCGAGCGTTGCGGCCGTAAGGGCAGACAAGGCGCGGGCCTTCACTCTCTACAGCTCGATGCGCGTCAACATCAGCAACATGTCGGTTTCGGTAGGGCCGTCGGGCGATACGGCCACCGCTATGTTCGACAAAGAGTGGTCGTTCAGCGGCCGTGACACGTCATCAGGCAAGGTCCGCAGCCAGCTTGGGCTTCGCAGAATTAACGGCCGCTGGCTGATAACCTCAGAACGCGACCTCCGCGTCTATTACACACGCTAACGATGAAGGCCCTGAGATACGCCGCCGGACGGCTCGACCTCGCCGATGTGGCGGCGCCGCAGCCGCCTTTCGGCGAAGCCTTAGTCCGTGTCTTAAAGTCCGGCATTTGCAATACCGATCTCGAGATCGCCCGCGGTTACGCGGGTTTCGAAGGCACGCTCGGGCACGAATTCGTCGGAATCGTCGAAACGGCCGAAGACCGGCCCGACATAGTAGGCAAACGTGTCGTCGGCGAGATCAACGCCGGGTGCGGCAAGTGCGAACGGTGCTTGGGGGGCGATCCGCGGCATTGTCCGGACCGGACCGTGCTCGGCATCGTCGGACGCGACGGCGCTCACGCCGAGTATCTTCGGCTTCCGTCTCGTAACCTGTTCGAGGTTCCGGAAAATATCACTGACTCACAAGCTGTTTTCGTCGAACCGCTAGCTGCCGCCCACGGCATCAGCGAGCAGGTCGATATCGCGCCCGAGATGCGAGTCGCGGTGATCGGCGACGGCAAGCTCGGCCTCCTATGCGCGATGAGCCTTGCTCTTAAGTCGCAAAACGTAACGCTCGTCGGGAAGCACTCGAGCAAACTCGCCATCGGCGCAAAGACCGACATCGAAACGATCTTGCTGGCGGCGCTGCGACCGTCGATGCGACACAACTTCGATGTCGTGGTCGAAGCCAGCGGCTCGGACTTGGGATTTGCGACAGCACTAGACCTTGTTAGGCCCCGGGGCAAGATCGTTCTCAAGTCAACGTTTCACGGAACACCGACCTGGCCGGCGTCGCGCATTGTCGTTGATGAGATAACGATCGTCGGTTCACGCTGCGGCCGCTTCGTTCCTGCCCTCGATCTGC
>CAZSOE010000049.1:0-9805 GCA_964608335.1 uncultured Chloracidobacterium sp. | reverse complement strand
CGTACCCAAACGCCTCGTCAATGTCGTCGTCAAGGGCTGATGGCGTATCCAGCTCGCACGCGGACGAGTGGCGTCCGCGCTCCGGTCCAAAAACGATTCCTTGCTAGAAAAAAGCAAAAAAACTAAAATTTAATTCGGAGTATTGCCGCTTTTTCCGGTCGGGAAGGCAATTCGCGCTTTCTGCCGGGTCCTGACCGCGCCGGCGATCGATCGTCCCAATTCCAGATGAAGGAATGCCAGGTTTGTAAGCACTGTTTCCCCGACGATGTGACGACCTGTCCCACCGACGGGATGCCGACCGTCCACACGATCGCGGGCGAGCCTGTGCTCGAGGGCAAGTACCACCTCGAGAACCGCATCGGCCAGGGCGGAATGGGCATTGTTTACAAGGCACGCCACGCATACCTCAAGACGCAGCTCGCTATCAAGGTCATTCTCCCCGATCTCGTCGGCAACGATCCGCAGCTTGTGACGCGGTTTCGCCAGGAGGCGCTGGCGGCCGCCGCGATCCGCCACCAGAACGTCGTCGGCGTCACGGATTACGGTGTCATCGACGGTACGCTGCCGTTCCTCGTGATGGAATACGTCGAGGGCGAATCGCTCCATGACCTGCTGACCCGCGAGGGTTCGCTCGAACCCGAACGCGCCCTCGACCTGATGTCGGCGATCTGCGGCGGCGTCGGAGCCGCGCATCATCAGGGCATCGTCCACCGCGACCTCAAACCGCTGAACATAATGATCTGCAGCGACAAGCGCAGCCTGTCGCAGGCGGTCAAGATCCTCGACTTCGGTCTTGCAAAGATAAAGAGCGGCGAGCTGTTGGGATCGTTCATACAGGCGCAGACGACCGGTTTGATGGGCTCGCCTTATTACATGGCGCCCGAACAGTGGGCCGATGACGAACCGAGCCCGCGTGCCGATATCTACAGCCTCGGCGTGATGCTTTATCAGATGCTCACGGGGGACGTGCCTTTCAAAGGATCGTCGATCCCGGCCATAATGAAAAAGCATATCTCCGACGCGGCGCCCACGCTCGCGGCCGGCGGCATCGAAGCATCGCCCGAGCTGGAGCACGCCCTCGCCCACAGCCTCGAAAAAGACCCCGAAGATCGGACACCGACCGTCGAGGCTTTTATTGAGGAACTGGACAAAGCCATTATCCCGTCGCGGCAGATCCATACTACCGGCGCGACCTCGCTCCCGGTCTCGTCGTTGAAAGTGAGAACCAGGCCGCCGCGGTCGAATGTTTTTGTCGACAACATCGGCGTCGGCGCGACAAAGGACGACGGCGAGCTGCTCCTCGAGGGCATTCAGAGCGGCAACCATCACCTGCGTGTCAGCCACGACGGTTTTAACGACTGGCTCGGCGATGTCGTCTGCGACGGAAAACCGGTCGAGGTCGTGGCCGAGCTTCGCGAACGCCCGGACGGTGGAACGGCCATAACCGAACCGGACGTACGGGTCAGTGGGCAGGAGACGATGGTCGACGGACGCGATGAGATGGTCGCGACGATCCATCAGGATTTTGCCCAGCCAAGCCGGCCCGACATCGGTATTGAAGTGGACGAGAAACCAAAGGGGCTCTCGCCTGCGCTTCTGGGAATAGGCGGCGTATTGGCTGTCTTCTTGTTCGGGATACTGGGCTTTGGAGCCGCATGGTTGTTCGGATTGATCGGCGGGTCGGACACGCCGACTGCGAATTTGGCTACGCCGACGCCGGCGGCCTCGCCGACAGTCGAACAGTTTACGGCCGACCTCGTCGCGGTTCCGGGCGGTACGTTCCGGATGGGACGCGACGACGGGCGCGAGAACGAGCGGCCGGCGAATACGGTGACCGTACCTTCGTTCCGGATGGACCGCACCGAGGTGACCAACGGCGAATATCTCGCTTTTGTCAGCGCAACCGGGCATCGGCCCGTACCCGCTCACTGGGTCAATGACCGGCCGATCACCGGGCAGGAAAAAATGCCGGTGCGCTTTGTGAATCTCGATGACGTCAAGGCCTTCGCATCATGGCGTTCCAAGCGCGATGGCGTGTCCTATCGTCTTCCGACCGAGGCCGAGTGGGAATACGCGGCACGCAATGGGGCAAAGGGCAGTCTATATCCTTGGGGCGACTCGTTTCGCCGAGAGTGCGCCGTTGCCGACGATGAGAAGAATACTGAACCAAAGCCGGTTGGTTCGGCCGCCTGCCCAAATGATTGGGGCATCGTAGACCTCATCGGGAACGTCTATGAATGGACAGGTTCAAAGGCCGCCCTCTACCCTGGGAGCAAGGGACTCATGAGGGAAAGTAGCGAACCTCGCTATATGATCCGCGGCGGAGGGGTATTGGCGAAATCGACCGGTGACCTGGCGATAACGTCAACCTTTCGAGCGGACGTGGCCGGAACGACGCGGGACAAGGAACTTGGGTTCCGGCTCGTGGTCCAGTAGTTTGTTATGAGTTTCGTCCGCGCGTGGTCGGTTTTGTGCATTTTGCTGCTTTCTGGTGGCTTGGCGGCGGGCCAGGATCTCGGGAGCAGCAACAAGCTCTTCGGGAAGAAGCCCAAAGCGGCGGCCCCGAAGGCAAAGACCCCGACGAGATCGAAAATACCCGCAAAGACCGCAGTGAAACCTGCGGCAAAACGCACCAGCACTCCTGCCTCGAAGAGTTCGGCAAAAAAAGCGGCGCCCGTAAAGAAAACCCCGGCGAAAACGACCGCTCGCAAGCCGCCGGCGGCCGTCAAACCGAAGTCCTCGACGGCGACGAAGACCCAGCCAAAAACAGCGAAGCCACAGGCTAAGACATCTGCCCCGGTTGAGACCGTGCCCGCTGAATCGGCGGTTGCAAATATCGACGACCGATACGAAGAACTGCTCGAGCAGGGAAACGCGGCCCGCGACGACCGCAATTACCTATCGGCCGAGGCCGCCTATAGACGCGCAAAGACGCTAAAGCCAAAGGACGCGCGTGCCGTGTACGGACTCGGCAATCTTTACAGCGATCAGCAGCGTTGGGACGAGGCCGAGACGGCATATCGCACGGCCCTTCAGCTCGACGACGACGATCAGTTCGCCCTGATCGCTCTCAGCTATGTGCTGGTCCAGCCGATCTCGGCACCGGATCTGGGAATGAGGTACGAGGAGGCGGAACGATTGGCGCGGCGTGCAATAGCTGTCGCCCCGCAAAGCGCGCTCGCCCAGGACCAACTCGGCGTCGCGCGCGAATTTCGCGGATTGATCGATGCCGAGACCGAGAATGCGTATCGTCAGGCGATCCGTCTCGAACCGAGGTTTGCACCGGCATATGCTCATCTCGGCCGGCTGCTTCGTCGCCGCGGCCTGGAGGACGCATCAATTCGCGCGTACGCCGACGCGCTTTATCGCGCGACCGACGTGCCGACAAAGATCGTCGTCGCCGATGTGATGCAGTCGGAACAACGGTATGCCGAATCGGTCCAACTGCTGGAACAGGCCGTAAAGGACGACCCTCGAAATCCGACGGGCCTGCTCCTGCTCGGCAGGGCACAGATGATCCTCGGAAAGTTTGACGAAGCTGAGGCGGCATTGAAGCGCGGCCTCGCCGTCAGTACGAATCCGTTCATGGGCAACAGCCTGCTCGGTTCGCTGTACGCTCGGCAGGGCCGTTTCGAACTTGCCGAGAACGCCCTGCTTCAGGCCGCGCGTTCGGTGCCGCCCTTCGAGCGACGACGGCTCTCGCAGCAATTCGAAATCGTGGGTGACGGATATCTAAAGACCGGCAGACGACGCGAGGCCGGCCGAGCCTATCGCCAGGCCATCGCACTTGACGCCGAGACCGATGTCCTTGCAGCGAAGCTGGCAAGGGCGGAAAACGGCTAACGGCTCATAGGGACCGCTCTATTTGACGGATCGACGGCGCCCGATGCTAAATATCGGGCTTTTATTTACACCAATGAAGTAATCTAGAGGTGATCGCTCACAGGCTCTATTCACGATGTTTTGTCCGAAGTGTAAAGAAGTGTTTGAAGAAGGCTCGCGGCGGTTTTGCCCGACCGACGGCTCGCGCCTTGCGTCGGAGGTCGATGCTAAGCCGCCGGCCGGCGGCATTTTTGCGAATCTGATACCGCAGATGGACGGCATGCGCGACCTGGACACAACGCTCGCCAACGAGCCTCGGCCGGTATTTGAAACGCTGGTCGAAGACGAGCCGGAGCCCGTCGCGGCAACGGAGCCGGCGCTCGACGAGGACATCTTCTTCGAATTTGAAGATGAACCAAAAGCGGGATCGGCAGCGCCCGAACCCGTTGCTCCCGAACCCGTCTTTGCACCGCCGCCGATCCCCGAGTTCATCGGCGCACCCAAGCCGGCCGCGCGAAAGGTCAACCCGTATCATATTCCGGCCGGACACGTCGATCTAGATGACGAGTCGCGGGCGGGATACGCCGTCGACTTCGACGCCGACGACCCCGAGGCGTTCGTTGGTCGTATCGTGAAGGGGCGGTACAAGGTCACTCAGGTCAGCGACGACGAGGGCGAAGCCAGCCTGGCGTTCCTAGCCGAGGACAAGCTGAGCGACGACAAGAAGGTCCTCGTCCGGATCCTCATCGATGACGAAGAAGACGAAATGCTTGACAGCATCCTTGCCGAGGAGCGCATCGCGCTTTCGCATTTTAGTCATCCCAACGTTGCGCGGCTCGTCGACTCGGGCGAATTCACGGGCGGAATTCAGTTTCTGATCAGCGAGTACATCGACGCTCTGTCGGTCCGCGATGTTCTCGATATCCACGGCCAGTTCGGAGCGACGCGTGCGGCGCGGGTCGTGCGGCAGGCGGCCGAGGCCCTTGGTCAGGCCCATCAGGAGGGCATTCTTCATCGAGATATCAGACCCGAGAACCTGATCCTCGATACGGACGATTTCGAAAGCGAACGGACCATGATCGTCGACTTTGGCGCGTCGAATGGCGAGCCGACGCCCGTCAACGTTGCGTACAAGGCGCCTGAGCAGCTTGACGGACGGTCGGCGACGGCGGCCAGCGATATCTTCTCGCTTGCGGCCACCGCGTACGAGATGCTGACGACGCGCTTGCCCTTCGAGGGCGACACGCCAAGGGAGTTGCTTCGTTCGCAGGCCGACGGCTTTCAGGCTGAAGATCTGCCGCCGGCGGTCGCCGCGGTGCTAGGCAAGGCGATGGCGTTTGCGCCGTCCGAGCGCTACGTCAAGGCCCGCGAATTCGGCGACGCGTTCTATGAAGCCGTCGCGGTGTCGCCGGCCGGCCCGTCGGTCGAAGCGGCGGTACCGGCCGCACCCGCGCCCGCGGTCGCCCCGGAGATCCCGGCCGCGGTTCCCGAGGCGCCGACCACCGCTGCACCCGCGGCAAGGCCGGCACAGGTTCGGCAGGCACCCGCGCCCCAGGCCAATCCCGCTGGCACAAAATGGATGATCGGTATCCTTGGCGCCGGCTTGCTGGTCCTGTTCATTGGAGCCGGGCTCTACTGGTTCGGCGGCAGAGCCGGCACTGGCCAGCCGACCTCCGGCGTAAACGTTTCGCAGGAGCCCGGCCAGTCGCCGATCGCCGCCGGCGAGCTGCCGCCAGCGCGTCGCAACATTCAGCAACCCCCGAACAGCGAGGTCTATCTCAACAAGAAGGAAGGTCTTCGCGGCGACCTGCTGGCAAATTTTATCGGTTTCTCGCTGTACTACCCGAAGGATTGGAAGGTAAACGGCCCGCAGCCGGGTGCGACCGCCGGTTCGCGCGGTAAGTTTATCGACATTTCGCGTACCGACGCCGAGGGCCGTATGACCGAGCAAATGCTCGTCAGCTATTACCCGAGCAAGGGAACTTTTGCCGACGACGCAGCCCGGTTCCCGCAGCTTGTCGCACAGACGAATACTACGCTCAGGAAGCTCCTGCCGGGATATCAGATCGTCTCGCAGGGCGAGGTCAAGTTCAACGGCGACTGGCGCGCATATGAGGTGAAGTTCCAGGCGGGCGGCACGTCGGCATCGGGCGGAAAGCTGATCGTTTGGGGACGCCGTCTCTTCGTCCCCACCGCCCGCCCGGGCGTGCGGAACGGGTTTGAGATCACCATGCTGGCAACGTCATACGCATCGGAAGTGCGCAGCGTCGATGACGTCGGCGTCCGCGGCGAACTTGCCCCGATCCTGACCAGCTTCGAGCCCGGACAGAACTTCTAGACCGCGAAAGGCAAAAACAGCTTTACCTTTAGCCCGGTTTCGGCTTAAAATCTGGTAACTGTTGGTGCAACGCTGAGACGGAGGACGCTCATCATAGCCCAGGAAGCTCTACAATCCGGCGGTCTTTCCTTAGGAGGGAATATGGATCCACGCGCGGCAGCTATCGAAAGTGAAGCGACGTTCGGGCTCGAAGCCCCGGAACTGTCGATAGCCGAAGTTGCGTTTGCCCCCGCTGAGAAGGCGGTCGACCAGAATGCGGGCGACCTGGAGCTCTGCCGTCTGGCCGCTGAGGGAAACCTCGCTGCGTTCGAAACTCTCTACCAGCGCTACCATCGCCGCACCTACAGCCTCTGCCTGAGGATGACCGGCAGCCAGACCGAGGCCGAGGACCTTACACAAGAGGCGTTCATACAGTTATTCCGCAAGGTTGGCAGTTTTCGCGGCGATTCGGCGTTCTCGACATGGCTGCACCGTCTGACGGTGAATCAGGTGCTGATGCATTTTCGCCGGCGGAGCGTGAAGAACGAGCGCACCAGCGAGGATGGCGAGATGCCCGAGCAGGCTGTGCAGGGCACCGCGAACCCGAACCGGATGCCGGTCGTCGACCGTATCGCGTTGAAGAAAGCGATCTCGGAGCTGCCGAAGGGATATCGGCGGGTCTTTGTGCTGCACGATGTCGAAGGCTTCGAGCACGAAGAGGTCGCCCGCCTGATGGGCATATCGGTCGGGACCTCGAAGTCACAGCTTCACAAGGCACGGCTTAAGCTGCGCACCCTGTTGCTGCAGCGTCAGGATTAGAAGCCCGGGACACGGGCCCGCACGAGCACGAACCAAGGGGTCTCTTCGGTTCGTGTTTTTTGTGTCGTTTTTTGCTCGAAAAGGCGAAAAATACTGGCCGCGAGGCAACTATTTACGCCTTCTGGCTAATCTATCTTACGGATGAATTGCACCGAGTGTGAGCCATTGATAACGGTCTTTCTGGACAACGAGCTCGACGAAGCGCGGGCCGCCGACGTGCGCATTCATCTTTCCCATTGCAGCCGTTGTGCCCGGGTTTGTGCCGACCTCTCGGCTATATTGGAGACCTGCCGCACCGACGCCCCGGACGAGATCGTGCCGCCGAATTCGCGTGCTCTGTGGTGCCGCATAAACAACATCATCGAAAGCGAATCCAAGCCCGCGCCATTGCCAACACCGGCCGAGGGTGGCCGGCGCTTCTGGCGGCTTTCTTTCGGACAGCTGTCTGCGGCAGTCATCGGTATCGCGTTGATCAGCTCTCTGCTGACGATCGTGGCGATCAGAAGTTACACAAGGGCACCAGATGCCGACATCGCGACGCGTTCAGCGGCGACGATGACGCCGTTCGAGAAGGTCATGACGCGTCTTGGGCTGATGGAATCGCCACATGATGCGCGCGAGAGACGCCTGAGGGAACAGCAGGCCGCGATCGACTACTGGAACGCGCGGGTCCAAGCCCGACGCCTTCAGTGGGACCGCACGACGCGAGATGCATTTGACCGCAATCTCCGCGTCATCGACGAATCGGTCCACGAATACACCCTGATCCTGCAGCAGAATCCTGAGGACGATCTTTCGGGCGAGATGCTTGACGCGGTGCTTACGGATAAAATGAATCTGCTGCGCGATTTCGCCGACCTTTAGGACCGATGGCCCATAGACCCAGGAAATGGCTTGCAAAAACTACGATCCTGACGAGCGTAGTTTTTTTCTTTGCGCTCTCGAGCGTTGACGTGCTGGCGCAGAAAAAATTCTCGCGCCGGTATCCGGCGGGTCAGAGCGTCCGGCTTCAGTTGATGAACCGCACCGGGACGGTCACCGTCGAGGGATGGGATCGCCCCGAAGTCAGCATTAGCGCGACCCTGGAATCGCCCGCCGCGAATATCGAGCCTCAGAGCCTGAGCGGAACGATCCTCATCAATCTGGTCCGCGACAACCAGGGACGGGCCGAGGTCGGGATAGTCAACTTCACCATCCGCGTGCCTTATTACACGGCCGTCGATATTGAGACGAAGATCGGCAACCTCAACGTGAGCAACGTCGGCGGCGGGCTCGTCCGGGCGCATATTTCAAGCGAGGGCGACATCACGCTGACCAACATTGGGGCGGCCGCTGTGTCGGCCGAAAACGTGATCGGCGATATTTTCTTCGATGGCGACATTAAGACCGGTGGGCATTATCGCTTCGCCTCAATGCGCGGCAATATCACGCTGCGTATACCATTCGACGCCTCCTTTCGTATCACCGCCACGGCACCATCCACCCGAAACATTTCGCCCGTTACTTGTGCAAGCCCGAACTTTAGCTTTGGCGATGGCCGCCGAATGGTAGGCCGTTGCGGCGACGGCAGCGCGACGCTCAACGTAACCAACCAGCGCGGCAGCATCGCATTCTTCCGCCGCTGAGCCGGTAAAAACGGTTGACCGCGGTCTCTCCGGCGGCATACCATAAGATCAGAGAGCCTCCCGCCCGCCCGTATTCAATAACATGAAAGCCCTCAAGATCGTCACGCCTCCGCTCATCATTGTCCTTTCAGCGATCGCCGTCTGCGCTCAGACGCAGCTCTTAAAGCGAACCACGACGAAGACCGACAAGTTCGATTTTGCTGCCGGCGGCACAGTTTCAATATCCGGAGCTCCCGTCGGCTCGATCAAGATCGTCGGCGGCAACACGAACCAGGTCGAGATCACCGCAGAGATCGAGCTTCAGGCAGCAAGCGAGGCCGACCTTGCCAAACTCGGCGAGGTGACCGGTTTCCTGACCGAGGAGAGCATCGCGCGAACCGGCATCATAACCGTGGGCACCCATAACAAGCTCGGGTCGAAGGCCGTCTGGAAAAAATTCCCGAAGGAGCTGATGAAGCTCCCCTTTCGTATTGACTACGTCGTGACGGTTCCGCGCTACGCCGATCTCGAGATCAGCGGCGGCAAAGGTGACCTGTCGGTGGCCGGTGTAGAAGGCTCGATGCGCATCAACTTTCTCGACACGAATGCGACCGTCGAGATCATCGGCGGCAACGTAAGCGCGACCTTCGGAACAGGTAAGATCGATCTCGCGTTCGGTACGCGCGGATGGCGCGGCCGGGCAGCGGACATCCAGCTAGCGACCGGCGAATTGAACGTGCAATTGCCGGCGAAGCTCAGCGCAGAGGTTGACGCGATCGTCCAGCGCAGCGGCACGGTCGCAAACTCGCTCACCGATCTGAAGCCCCGCGACCGCAGGGCACCATTTACCGAAAAAACCATACTCGCCAAGGCCGGCGTCGGCGGTGCGCCTCTCAGATTTACCGTCGGCGACGGGACATTAAGGTTGGGGACGCTTAAACTATAAGCTGAAGCTCCAACCCGTATGACGATAAGATCCGATGTCTGGCTCCGCCGGATGGCCGAAGAGCACGGGATGATCACGCCGTTTCTGGCCGAACTCGTGCGCGAAACGGAAGGCCGACGCATCATCTCCGCAGGTTGCTCCAGCTACGGCTACGATATGCGACTTGCGGACGACGGCTTTCGCATTTTTTCGTCCGTCCACGCCAAAGAGATCGACCCTAAGCGATTTGACGAGCAGTATTCGCTCATCGAACCCGAGCTGCAAACTGCTGACGACGGCGCGCGTTATTATCTGTTG
>CAZSOE010000048.1:0-9844 GCA_964608335.1 uncultured Chloracidobacterium sp. | reverse complement strand
CGAGTTTCATCACCCGCGCCGAATACAGCGTCAACGGCAGCGAGTGGAAGGCCGTCTATCCGGAAGACGGTATCGCCGACGCCGCACGTGAAAGATTCACGGTCGAGATCGCTCTGCTTGCCACACGCGAATATGCCGTCACGCTGCGCGTTTACGATGTGAACGGGAATTCCGGGAACGTCAGAACGATCGTTCGAAAATAGTTCTTATTTCTTCGGCAGCGTCATTGTTTGGCCTTCCCGGTCGAGTTCGAGATGGCGGGTGGTGGTTTCGGTGACACTGGGCGGCACGAGGTCGCCGGTTTTGTAGCTCTGGTCGGCTGGGACGAATTGCGTTTGCGCGGGCGGCAATTCTGCGGCATTCGCTAACGGCGAGAGCCCTGCCGCGACCGGCGCGGCGACAGCACGAGTTGCCTCCATCTTTCTATATTTCAGCAGGTCCGACACCCCCTTGGATAACGCAAAAAAAGCCGGGAAGAGCATCGCCCACCACCAACGCTCGCCGCGGGCTACGTTCGTTGAGAACAGCACGACCGCAACGATCAAAAAACCGACGCCGGAAATGATCGCCTTTACCGCCTCGCCGTAAAGCTCGTTCGGGTCATTGCGTCGTGACGGATCATGGCGATTCCGCCGCCGGCCCGATCTTGAGGATGTGTCCGGTGCAACGCCGGTCAGCGCGGCCGAGACATTCTCGAGCCCCGTGCCGCAGCTTCGGCAAAACCGGCCGGTCTCAGGATTCTGTTGTCCGCATTTAGGACAGAACATTTCTCAGTGAACGACGAACAAACGAACAGTCCCTACTTATTCGCATCTCGCTGGCGTCTCGCTTCGAAAAGGATAACGCCGGCGGCGACGGATACGTTCAGGGAGTCTATTTTTCCATACATCGGAATTTTTACCAACATATCGCAGTTTTCGGCGACAAGCCGGCGAAGTCCGCCTCCTTCGCCGCCGAGGACCACAGCGGTCGGTCGCGTCCAATCCCACGCGGTGTAGTCGGTCTCGGCCTGATCGGCTGCACCGACGACCCAGATGTCGCGCGCCTTCAGCTCTTCGATAAAGCGGTTCAGGTTTTCCGTTTTTGCGACCTTCACATGTTCGATCGCACCGGCCGAGGCCTTCGCCACCGTGTCCGTCAGGCCGACAGCCCGCCGTTCCGGGATGACTACGCCATCGGAGCCCGCGCCGTCGGCCACTCGCAGTATCGCTCCGAAATTTCGCGGGTCCTCGACACCGTCCAGCAAGACGATCAACGGCGGATCGGCAGCGTTTTCCAGGATGTCGTCTGTCGAAACGTATGCGGCCGCGGCGACGAGAGCGACCACGCCCTGATGATTGGCGTCGGGGCCGGCGTGCCTCAGGAGCAGCTCGCGGCCGGCATAGGTCAGCGGGACCGAGCGTTCGCGGGACAGGGCGACGATCTCAGCTAGCCGATGTTCGCGAGCTCCGTCCGCGATCATTACTTTTTCGATCCGTCGCGCACCCGATCTAAGCGCTTCAAGTACCGGCAGAACACCGTAAACAACGCCGTCGCTGCCCGCCGGCGTATCGGCGGTTTTCGTATGTCGCGTTCCCCGGCGAACGGTCCTTTTTTGTCGATCTGCCACGTACGAGTGAATCTTAACATGCTTGACCCGGCCGTCTACCGAAGGCAAACTACTAAAAGGCAGAGGAAATGCAGCCGGCAACGCGGACCTTTAATACGCTTCGTTTTATTTAGAGACTATCCCGAGCGATCTCTCGATCGATCGAACAAGGCAACCTTTTCGCCGTCGCGGCCGTTTTACCTGTATTGGCCTGAGCCGGAACACTCGTAGTGTGAGGACCTTCTCAAATGCAGTTTGATACGACCACGTCGTCGTCCTGGAAGTTCGGTCACCGCGGTCGCGTCGCGGTTTTTATCGACGGCAACAACCTTTTCCACGCGGCACGGTTTCACAACATCGACATCGATTACAACAAGCTGCTCCGCGTCCTGCTGGGCGACGGGCGGCTGCTGCGGGCCTTTTTCTATACGGGCGTCGACGTCGGGGCCGAGCGGCAGCAGGGCTTCTTGCTGTGGATGCGGCGAAACGGTTTTCGCGTCGTGCAGAAGGAGCTGAAGACCTTTTACGACGGCACACGCAAAGCGAATCTCGATGTCGAGATAGCGGTCGATATGCTGAGCCTCGCCGGCCGCTACGACACGGCCGTGCTCGTCTCCGGCGACGAAGATTTTGTTTATGCGATCAACGCCGTCGCATACAAAGGCTGCCGGGTCGAGATCGCTGGGTTCAGATCGAATACGGCTCCGCGGCTGATCGATGTCGGCGATTTTTTTATCGACCTCGGCGACATCGCTCACCTTATCAGAAAGGACACCGGCCAGCCCGGCGCGCAGGATGTCCCGTCGTTCATTCCCCCGGAATCCGAGACCGAACCGATCACAGGCGTTCAGGTCGGTTCCGAGTCGGCGTAGCGATGAAGCTTTTTACGATAGAAGAGGCGAACGCTCTCCTGCCGGAGGTCGTCCCCTTGCTGCGGTCGATTCGCGAACTTTATCAAACGGTCGATTCGCTCCGGGACGATGCAAAGGCCGCGGCCCTCGCCTCGCAATCGGGCGGCGGAATGGCAGGCGGGACGCAGTATGTCAATACGCTGTATGAGATCGGCCGGCTGACCACCGCGCTTCATGAAGCAGGTGTGGAACTCAAGGACCATTCACGCGGCCTGATCGATTTTCCGAGCGAGCGGGCCGGCCGTATCGTGTATCTCTGCTGGCAGCTCGACGAGAACGAAGAACTCGTTTGGTGGCACGAGACCGACGCCGGTTTTGCCGGTCGCCAGCGGCTTTGACTTTTCCACAGATGATTCACAGATCGGTGACCCATCCGTCGGGCGTTGCGCAAGTATCAACATCAACTTTTTCTGCGCTTTAGGGTTGACGGTTTAAAGTAGCTTCTGATATTATCACCGCAGTTTCTTAGGAACGCGTCGTTTCTCACCACATCAGAAATGCTTATGAAGTGTCCGGTTTGCGATCGGAGTTTGGCGCCAACCCTGTCCATATGTCCAAGCTGCGGCGCGATGAAGAACGACACCGTCCGCGAGGAGCTTCAAACAAAGATCACCGCCGGGCCACCGGTGCGGTTCGTCCCAAAGCCCGAAGCTCCAACGTTAGCACCGACATTGGCCGCTCCGCCTGCCGCGGCACCGGCGCCGCGCCGAGTTGAAACCGCCGATCTCGTCGCGCCAAAGACGAGTCCGACGCTTGTCGGTTTTCAGAATAAAGAAGCGCCGCTGCCCGATTGGCGGCTTCAGATCCAAAATGCGGTCAAGCAGCGCAGGAACGGCGACGGCACCGGCCTGGCGCCAGCTCCGATCGTTCGTGAGCGCGCCGAGGCTGACGCCGAGCCGATGCTGGAGGTCCCGATAGCGGATCCGCGGGTTGCGAACGCGATGAAACGGATCGCGCAGTCGCGAACGACGTTTCATAAACCAAAGCCATTTGCGCAGCGCAAGCCGGTGCGCTCCGTCCAGAATCCGGTTCAAAAGCCATTTCCATTCGACGTTGTCGGGACCTCAACCGCAACAGCGGCTCGTCCGGCGCCGATAACTCCGCGGCGAGAGCCCGAGCTGCGTCCGGGTCCGCCGCCCGTCGTCGAGAACAAACTTCCGCTTGAAGAGAAGCGCGACACTAACAAACTGCCGCGGGTCGAGACGATCGTTGGATCGCCCGACGACGAGGTCGACGCAAGCCAAAAACCGGAAGCCCGGGTTATGGCGGCCCCTGCGATAAAACGCATCCAGATCCGGGTAACGACCCCGGGAGTTTTAGAAGAACCGGACGTGCAGCACGAGGAAGAGCCGATCGACGACCTTGCGCCCATTTCGATGCGGTTCGGGGCTGGACTCTTCGACGTTATCATCGGCGCGTTCGGCGCGCTGCTTATGATCTCGCCGCTGGCATTCTCGTCGACCGGCGACTGGTTCACTGCGAGCGGCATCCTGCTCTTCGCTGCCGCATGGGCCCTGTTTCTGTTCGTGTACATGACCGCTTCGCTCGGTATCGTCGGCAAAACGATCGGAATGAGACTCTTCTCGCTCGAACTGATCGACTCGGTCGAGAACGAATACCCGACGCTTCGTCAGGCCGCGGTCAATTCGGCGGTATTCATTCTTGCGATGCCGCTCGCCGGCGCGGCGTTCATTCCGGCATTCTTCAACGAGGAGCAGCGTGCCCTGCACGACCTGATGTCGGGCACGATACTGGTAAAAGAGTTCTAGAGCCGAAAACGCTCAGAGGGGAAAAAGCCCGGGTGCACGTTCTGAAAAAACGAGCACTTGGGCTTTTTGAATGTCGAAACTAGACTTGCCGTATGACGGCCGCAACAGACGATCCGATCGAGCTTCTCGCTGCCGCCGCACGGCGTCGTGAAAGAGCGCGCCTGGCGCGTCACCGGAGACTCATCGCTAACCTCACCGGCGATCTCGAACGGCACGGCGACCCCGAACGCTGGAAGCGTGCCGGCGATCTTTTACTTGCAAATGTAAGCACGGCGAGGCGCGAGGGCGACCGGCTTCTTGTCATCGATTATTTCGATCCGGCAGCACCCGTTGTTGAGATCGCGGCTGAGGCAAATAAGGGCGTGGCCGAGGTCGCCGAAGGCTATTTCCGGCGATATACCAAGGCGCGGAACGGGCTGGCGATCATCGAACGGCGAATGGCTGAGGCAGAAGCGGCCGTGAGAGGGTGCGAAGTCCTTCTTGCTCGGATCGAGCAGGCCGCGTCGGAACGGGACGAGGAATTTCTGACCACGCTGAATAAACCGAAACGCGTCCCGACAGCTTCATCACGGCCGCCAAAGAAGGCCGAGAAGGGCTTCACAGGCGCCCGGCGGTTCGTTTCGTCCGACGGGTTCGAGATCCTGGTTGGCAAAAAAGCGAAGGACAACGACCACCTGACGTTTCGAGTTGCACGTTCGCTCGATCTGTGGCTGCACGCGGCAGACTACCCCGGCTCGCACGTTGTGGTGCGCGGATCGGGCCGAAAGGAAGTGCCGCACAGGACGCTCGTCGAGGCCGCACAGCTTGCCGCCTTTTATAGCGACGCGCGCGAAATGCCAAAAGCCGCCGTTCGATATACGCAGAAAAAATTTGTGAATAAACCGAAACGCGCGGCACCGGGCCTGGTCAGCCTTGCGAGTTTCAAGACGATACTGGTCGAGCCGAAGGTGCCGTTTGAAAAGGCCGAATGACTACTCGGCGATCACCTTCTCGACCATTTGTTTGAGCTGGACCATTCCGCCGGCGCTGTAGCCGGCGAACGTCGCGCGGAGGTGGCCGTCACGATTGACGATGATGTTCTGCGGCACGACGCCTTGTTTCGTAATAGCGTAGAACGCCTTGGTCGTCTTGTCTGGGCTGCGTACGACAGTGTAATTGAGTTTCTTCTTCTCGACGAATCTCTTTATTTCCTCAAGCTCTTCAGGCGTACCCTGATCGTCGGCGCCGATGTTCATTCCCACCACCTCAAAGCCCTGATCGCGGTACTTGTCCTGCAGCTCGATCAGGTGCGGCATTTCGGCGATACAGGGCATGCACCAGATGCCCCAGATGTTAACAAGCAGGACCTTGCCTTTGCGGTCGGACAATTTTGTCATCGTGCCGTCGAGGTTCTCAAGCTCGCCTTCGGCCAGAGCGGAGGCAAGCGGCGGGTAATCGGACGAGACCGAATTTTTGGCCGACTGCGTGTTCGACCCGTTACCCGCCTGACCGACGTTCGTATCCGGAGTATTCATCGGCCCCGACGTGCACCCATGCAGCGTCGAAAACAGGACCGCAAAGGCCGCGAACAGTATTACGTTTGTTACGAATTCCCTCATCAAAACCTCTATGCCTGCCTATTATTGCACGCTCGGCCTCAAGGCCTATAATTAATTTCAATGAAGATAAACCACCTCGGCATCGCGACAAGGGGTATTGACGACGCCCTTCGCTTCTGGGTAGACGCGCTTGGGCTCAAGAACGTCCACACCGAAACCGTCGAAGAGCAAAAGGTCCGAGTCGCCATGCTTCCCGTGGGAGAGAGCCGTGTCGAGCTGCTCGAGCCCACGAGCGACGATTCGCCGATCTCGAAATTCCTCGAAAAACGCGGTCCCGGCATTCATCACATCGCCGTCGAGGTCGATGATATAGTGGCGGCGCTCGACCGCCTGCGGTCTCAGGGTGCCCGGCTCATCGACGAAAAACCACGGATCGGGGCCGAAGGCTGCCTTGTGGCCTTTGTCCACCCGTCCTCGACCAACGGCGTCCTGCTTGAACTCGTCCAGACGGCCTGACGGACAACCAATCGCAACTAGCCGAATCAAACCTTATTTTGCTATGATATCCGTTTGCATTTACGGATGATCTTGTAAGAGAGGACCCTCAAATTGAGCAATTTAACTAAAGGAATCGTTTTGATCGGCGTGATACTGGCGATCGGTGTCGGCCTTGTTGTCTGGAAGAAAAAGGTAGGCGGCCACAGCGAATCGTTCAACCACATGAGCCGAGCCGAGCTCGAGCTCTTGCTGGGCGATGTGGCCAAGACCAACCCGATGGTCCTCAAGCGTCTGGCCGAAGACCCCGAGATGAAGAAGCAGCAGCTTGATAATCTCAAGCAGCTTCTGGCCTTCGCGAGCCAGGCGCAGCGCGAAGGACTCGCGGATTCGCCGTCGAATAGTGAAGAATTGAAGAACATCAAGGCCGAGCTTCAGGCCGTGAGCTACGACCGCGAGATCAATAAGGACAAGGGACCGATGCCACCCTTTGGCTTTATTACCGAAGACCAGATCAAGGCGTTCTGGGAAGCTCCGCCGGGACAGGCCGAACGGGGCTTTCTTGACCGCATCGGTCTGGGCGAACCCGCCGACACGCGTTCGAACGACCAGAAATTCAACGATTGGATCAATGCCAAGATCGAGATCCTTCGGGCGTCGAATCCGGATATGGCCAACCGCGAGATCAGCGAGGAAGAGCGTACCCAGGCACGCGAATCGTTTGCTAAGGTCCGTATCTACCAGGCCGAATACGAAAAAAAGGCGAAGGCCGGCGAGCTTTCCGCTGAATTCATTGCAAAGACAGATCTGCAGGTCAAACTTCAGCAGGCCCAGTTCCTTGCTCGTCTGTATGCCGAAAAGGTGGCCGAGCGGTTGAAGGTCACGGATGAGGACGTCGAAAAATATATTGCCGAGCATCCCGAGCTAAGCCCTGACGCGAAGAAGACCAAAGCCGAGGAGATACTCCAGCGGGCCAAGTCGGGCGAGGATTTCGCGGCGCTCGCCAATGAATTCTCCGACGACCCCGGCAATCAGGGCGCCGACGGCACCAAGCAAGGCGGACTTTACAAGGATGTGTCGAAGGGCCGTATGGTCGCTCCGTTCGAAGAGGCTGCTCTAAAGCTCGAGGCCGGTGAGGTCGCACCTGAGGTAGTGCCGACCGATTTTGGCTTTCACATCATCAAGCTCGAGCGAAAGTTGGGTCCGAGTGCCACCAAGAATGATGAAAAGGACCCGACGGCCGCTGGCGAAGCCAATGGCGATACCTACGATGTGCGCCACATCCTGATCACGACGATGATCAAGGACGCCGATAACCCGACCGCACGCGAAATGCCGATCAAGGACTACGTTCGTACAAAGCTCGAGACCGAGCGCGAGAAGAAAATGATCGAGGAGATCGTGGCGAGCAATGGCGTTCAGGTGCCGGAGGACTTTACGATCCCGCAGGTCTCTGATGCCGAGATCCAGCAGCAAATGCGCCAGCGACAGCAGCCGCAGATGCCGCCGCCCGGTGAGCCCGGCGACATCGACGCGGACGAGCCCGCTAAGTCGGCCAAGCCTGCCGATAAAAAGCCGGCGCCGAAAAAGAGTAAATAGTAGATCGTGAATCGTAGATAGAAAGCACTTCTATTTGCGATTTACTATTCACGATTCACATGTTGCTTGGTGATTACCGCATCGAGATAATTCCCGAGTGCGAATTCAAACTAGACGGAGGGGCGATGTTCGGTGTCGTCCCTCGCGTTCTTTGGGAACGCGTCTGCCCGCCCGACGAACACAACCGCGTCACGCTGACCTGCAACTGCCTTTTCATCGACACGGGTAAAGAAAAGATCATCATCGATACTGGCATGGGCGAGAAATGGCCCGCGAAGGAGATCGGCATGTACGGCATTTCTCGTGAAAAATCGTTCGCCGATTCGCTCGCCGCGATCGCGGGCTGCCGTCCCGCGGACATTGACGTCGTCATCAATACGCACCTCCACTTTGACCATGCTGGCGGGAACACCGTTTTCCCGGGAACGCAGGCGTCTCGCCTCCACGACGGCGAAATAGGTTCCAACGATGGTGCACGCGAGACGCGTGCGTTCCCCGCAAGAGCGCAATTCGCTAACGCCCGATACCTCGTATCCAAGACCGAATTCGACGCCGCCGAATCGCCGCACGAACGCGACCGTGCTTCGTATTTATCCGAGAATTGGCACCCGCTCATCGATTCGCGCCAGCTCGATCTGATGCCCGACCGTTATGAGCCGGTCCCGGGCCTTGTCGTCGAACGCGTCCGCGGCCACAGCGAGACGATGCAAACTATCAAATTAGCGCGCGGCGGCGAGACGCTCTTTGGCTTTTTTGACATGGTTCCGACGCGCCATCACGTCGCATATCCGTGGATAATGAGTTACGACCTTTATCCGACCGAGACGCTGGAATTCAAGAAACGCATCCTGCCGCAGGCCGCCGAAGAGAATTGGATCTGCCATCTTTATCACGACGTCGATATGCCGTTTTGCCGATTGGTCGGGATTGATGGGAAAATAAGGCCGGTTGAGATCTGAAGGCGGAAACGCGAGCGGTAGCGAGTGTGTCCAACGTGACCGTCGGCTGCCGTGAACACACTCCCTACCGGTCGTGTTTCCGCCTTTTGCATTATGGAACAAGTAAACATCGGAATAATCGGCGGCAGCGGGCTGTATCAGATGCCGGAACTTGCGAATGTGCGCGAAGTGCCGGTCGATACGCCCTTTGGCAAGCCGTCGGATGCGTTCATTGTCGGAGAATTGGACGGCGTGACGGTCGCGTTTCTGCCGCGGCATGCCCGCGGACATAAATTCCTGCCTACCGAAGTTCCGTATCGAGCGAATATCTGCGCGATGAAGCTGCTCGGCGTGGAATATATTCTTTCGGTCTCGGCTGTTGGCAGTCTGCAGGAGAAATACGAACCGACGGATATGGTCATCCCGGACCAGTTTTTTGACCGGACGCGTGCACTGGCACACGAATCGACATTCTTTGGCGAAGGCATCGTCGGCCACGTCACCTTCGCTCATCCGGTTTGCAATGAGCTGGGCGATATTCTCGAAGCTTCGTGCAACACGGTCGGCGTCAAGACGCATCGCGGCGGCACGTACATCTGTATGGAAGGGCCCGCATTCTCGACCGTCGCCGAGTCGAACGTCTATCGCCAATGGGGGATGGACATCATCGGCATGACCAACCTGCAGGAAGCCAAGCTCGCCCGCGAAGCCGAGATCGCCTACGCCACGCTCGCCCTCGTCACCGATTACGACTGCTGGCACGAGTCTCACGACGCCGTCACCATCGACATGGTCGTCGAATACCTCAACAAAAACGTCCGCAACGCGCAGTTGATCCTGAAAGATGCGGTCAAGCGCGTCGCCGCCAAAGAGACGCCGAATCAATATCGCGACGCGATTAAAAACGCGATCTTCACCGCACCAGAACATTGGCCTGTGGAGACGTCAAAGAAGCTGGAGGCGATCATCGGCAAGTATGCCAGATCGTCGTGATGCATCGCTCTAT
>CAZSOE010000047.1:0-9851 GCA_964608335.1 uncultured Chloracidobacterium sp. | reverse complement strand
AGTATTCCGGCAGAACTTCAAAATTGAAGTTCCCCGGCCGAACGTAAAAGAGTCCGATCACCGCAAAGATCAACAAGGGCGCAAGTTTTCCCACCGTGACGACATTGGTGAAGTTTGCGGCCTGTCGGATCCCGAGGATGTTCACGGTCGTCAACAGCGTGATGAACGCGACGATCAGTACGATTCGATTAAGCGGTTCCGTCACAGGGGGCCAAAGGACGCCTGCATACGTTACAAACAGATTGACGTTCGCCGCGAACGTCGCAACCCGGACGATCCAATAGAGCCAGCCGACCTCGAAGGCGACCGTCGGGCCAAAGGCTTCTTTTGCATACAGATACGCGCCGCCGGTCGCCGAGAAGCGGCTTGACACTTCTGCGTGACAAAGCACGATCAGCCCCACGATCAAAGCGCAGGCAACGAACGCAAAGATGCTGTACGCACCGATCTGTGCGTAGACCTTCGAAGGCAATCCGAAAATGCCGGCGCCGATGATCGTGTTGATAACGATCGCCGTCAGGTCCCATCGGCCTATGCCGCGGACGAGCTTGCTACCTGTTGTTTCCGTCGAGTCCAAGTTGAGTTATAATTACCGGTAATCCGTTCGATAAACCTTAGCATAGGAAACAGAATGTCCTTAATTTCGAGGATCGCGATGTTGGTCGGGGCGTTATCGCTCGCGGCAGCTCCCGCCGTCGCCGCGAAGAACAAAGAGATCGTGAAGTCCCGCGACTACCGGGCTCCGGCCATGACCGCGTCTGCGGCGATAAAGGCAGCGATCGATCGGGCCGTGAACGATGCCGTCCAGAAGTTCGCGGGGCGCAACCTGAAAGCTTCGGACTTTGCCGTTACGGTGATCGATCTGCGAGACGGATCGCGGTTCCACTGGGCCGATCATCGGGGCGAAGAGAAGATCTATCCGGCAAGCGTCGTAAAGATGTTCTTTATGGCCGCGCTCGAGCGGCAGCTCGAGGACCGAAAGGTAACGATGACAAAAGAACTCGACCGTGGCGAGCGCGATATGATCGTCGATTCGTCGAATGAGGCGACGCAATACATCCTCGATGTGCTGACCGATACGTCGAGCGGGGCCGAACTGCCGCAAAAGGAATTCGCCAAGTGGCAGTACAAACGCGATCGGGTGAACAGGTTTTTCTCGTCGATGGGCTACACGAATATCAACGTCAACCAAAAGACATTCTGTGAGGACGCCTACGGCATCGAGCAGCAGTCGCGTGCGTACAAAGGACAGAACCGCAACATGATCACGACCAACGCGACGGCACGCCTAATGGCCGAGATCGTCACCGGAAACATGAACACGCCCGAACGGACGAGGCGAATGATGGACCTGATGAAGCGCGATCCGTTCGCCAGGTCGACCGATCCTGACAGCCAGGCTACGGGATTCACCGGTAAGCTGTTGATAGATAAGAAGATGACAGATGCGCGGTTGTGGTCGAAGGCGGGCTGGACAAGCCGTGCCCGTCATGATGTCGCCTACATCGAAACCGCCGACGGGCTAAGATTCGTAATAGCGGTTTACACCGAGAATCACGCAAACGAAAGGGAGATAATTCCGTTCATCGCCGGCCAGGTGATAGACCGGTTGAGGACCATTTGAGGAGAGGACAAAAATGAAAGTGAAGTTTCTGACGACAATTGCAGCGGTGCTCGTCCTAGCGCTCACCGCGTTTTCGCAGGGCTCTTACAAGCAGCCGCAGAAGGAAATAATGGATGTGCTGAATGCACCGGCGATACCCGGCACGTCGATTTCACCTACACGCGACAAGATCGCGCTTTTGACGCCGCTGAGGTATCCGCCGATCGCGGACCTCGCACAACCGATGCTTCGCCTCGCGGGCACCCGAGTGAACCCCAGCACCAACGCACCGCACCTTCAGGGATATTCCGTCTCGATGACTCTCAAGAACGTCTCGGACGGCAAGGAAACGCCGGTCGTTCTGCCCGCTGGTGCCAAGATATCCGGCCCGCAATGGTCGCCGGACGGCAAACAGATCGCGTTCGGCAACATCACTCCGACGGGCGTCGAACTGTGGTTCGTCGACACCGCAACGGCCAAAGCGCGCAAGGTCAACAACGTTCTTCTAAACACGGCATTCGGCGGCTACGGCTGGGAAGGTTCGACGCACCTGTCGGCGATGATCGTTCCGGCCGGACGCGGCCCGGCCCCGACGTACCAGAATATTACGCCGACGGCGCCGAACATTCAGGAGAGCACGGGCCGTCGCGGTTCGATCCCGACCGTTCAGGACCTCCTCAAATCGCCGAACGACGAGAAGCTGTACGAGTATTACGCAACGTCGCAGTTGGCGTTGATCGACCTCGGCGGGAAGGTGCGCAATATAGGCCCGCCCGCGATCTTCGACAACGCGGTGATCTCGCCGGACGGCAAGTACATTTATGTATCGATCACCCAAAAGCCGTTTTCTTATCTGTTCCCGTCCTCGCGTTTCCCAAAGAGGCAGGAGATATGGGACGCCAACGGCAAGTTGGTGCAGAAGCTCCGCGATGTGCCGTTGCTTGACAACCTGCCGCCGCAGGGCGTGCCGACAGGTGCACGCGGCTACGGGTGGATACCGATCGAAGGCTCGACGCTAAGCTGGACCGAGGCCCTCGACGGCGGCGACCCACGAAACAAGGCGACACATCGTGACAAATTGATGAAGCTCGCCGCCCCGTTCAACGGCGCGCCGACCGAGCTCCTTAAGACCGAGCACCGCTTCCAGGGCCGCAGCTTCGGTGAAAAGGACGGCGTGATGTTCTATTACGACTACAATCGCGACACGCAGCGGCGGCGGATGTTCATGACCGACTATCGACATCCCGCCAATGCGAAACAGATCTTCGATCTCAACCAAAATGACCGCTACAACGATATCGGATCGCCGATCTCGCGCCTACAGCCAAACGGCGTTTCGCTGATCAGGCAGGATGGCGATGATATCTATCTGACAGGACTCGGTGCGTCACCCGACGGCGACCGGCCGTTCCTGAGGCGAATGAACCTCAAGACACTCAAGGTTGACGAGATGTTCCGCTCGGGCATAGAGGACTATGAGGCGTTCGTGGCGCTAATGAATGACGACTCGGGCACCTATATCACGCGAAAGGAATCGGTCGTCGAGCCGCCAAATCTTTATATCCGTCAGACATGCCCGACGGGCCGGGTTTGCACGGCGATGGCTTCGCGACAGATAACTGATTTCAAGGACCCGTCACCGCAGCTTCGCGATATTCGCAAACAGCGCGTCGCTTACAAGCGGGCCGACGGCGTCGATCTTTCGTTCACGCTTTACCTGCCGCCGGGCTATAAGGAGGGAACTCGGCTGCCGACGATAGTGTGGGCTTATCCCGAGAGCTTTACCGACGCAGGGGTTGCCGGACAGGTTTCGGGTTCGACCAACCGATTTACACAGGTTGGCGGTATTTCGCATCTCTTTCTGCTTCTCGCCGGATACGCGATACTCGACAATACCTCGATGCCGGTCGTCGGACCGCCTGAGACCAAGAACGACACCTTCATCAAGCAGATCGTCGATGCATCGCGGGCGGCGATCGATAAGGCTGTCGAGATGGGTGTGACCGATCGCGACCGGGTTGGCGTCGGCGGCCACAGCTATGGCGCATTCATGACCGCAAACCTGCTCGCCCACAGCGACTTGTTCAGGGCCGGTGTGGCTCGAAGCGGTGCTTACAATCGAACACTCACGCCGTTCGGGTTCCAGGATGAAGTTCGCGACTTTTGGCAGGCGACAAAGGTCTACACCGACGTGTCGCCGTTCTTCTACGCCAATAAGATCAACGAACCGATCCTGTTGATCCATGGCGAGGCTGATAATAACCAGGGCACATTCCCGATCCAGTCCGAACGTCTGTTCGCCGCTATCAGCGGAAACGGCGGTACGGCCCGGCTCGTTATGCTCCCGCACGAATCGCACGGCTACTCAGCCCGCGAATCGACCGAGCACACGCTCTACGAGATGGTCCAATGGTTCGACAAGTATGTTAAGAACGCTAAGCCGCGTGATACTAAGGACTTAGCGGGCAACGGCTCGCAATGACGCCGGTTTTGGCTGAACGCATTCGTGCATTCGTGGCTGATCTGCTAAGGAGCCGGCCACGAAGGCACGAATGAGAATGTCATGCCGGCCAAACCAGATCTACGCCGACGAGCGGGCGGACGCTTCTAATTATTGCACTGAGCTCGAGAAACGTGAAAGAATAAAAAACAACTGCAACCCGGATTTCGAGATGCTCATCGAAGGTGGTTTCGGTTATCTTTAACTAGATCTAAACAAAGGAAAATAAGACCGCCCGAATGCCAAACTCCCATTTGCCAGCGCGAACTCCGGTTCGCCGTTCGTCCTGTTTGAGCACCACCCGCGGCAGAGTCAATTGTATGAAAAGAATAGCTGTATTTTTCTTTACTGCACTGGTTTTCGCCGTGCCCGCTTTCGGTCAGGAACTCGACCGCGATCTCGAAAGGTCGTTCACGCGCTTCGAACGGCTGAAGCTCGAGAAAGCGGACGTGCTTGAAAAGGCGAGGGAAGGCCGAGAGATAGCGATCCGCGCTTTTCGTTTTACGTTGGAGCCGACGGACATACGCTCCCCCGGTTATCGCGCCATTTCTACGGATATCATTGGTGATATCGAGATCGCTCCGCCGGTCGAAGTGGTGACGTATAAGGGGCGGCTTACGACCGACAGAACATCGCAGGTCCGGTTCACCCTGAGCGAGACGCGCTTTGAGGGAATGATCTATACAGGCACCGAAAAGTATTTCGTTGCGGAGGCCGGGCGTTTCTCGCCGAACGCCGACGCGGCCGACATGGTCTTCTTTAACGAACGGGATCTGCGAAAGACGATCGATCTCGGTGAAGACGTCGTTGGCCAGATCGAGTTTTGGAAAGGCATCACGGGTGCCGAGGCGCTCGAAGCCGTCGCCGGAAGCCTGCGCGAGATCGAGGTTGCCACCGAGGCCGACTTTCAGTGGGTTCAACAATCCGGCGGCACGGCGGGATCGGCCAATTCGCGGATCCTCGGCATAATGAACATGGTCGACGGGATCTACGAACGCGATCTCGGGCTGACGATCGCCGTCACGTTTCAGCACACATGGACAACACTTGATCCCTGGTCGCCCGCAAACCAAAGCGCATTGCTCAATCTATACCAGGTGTACTGGAATGCTAACTTCCCGACGTCGTCGTTTCCACGCGATACCGCCCATCTGTTCACCGGGAAGTTTGCCAATCAGGGCGTCGCGTATGTCGGCGTGGTTTGCCGCTCTCCTGTCAGCTCGTACGGCTTGACCGCCGACAGTGGGACCGTGAGCTATATCATCACCGCCCACGAGATCGGACACAATCTCGGAGCTGACCACGTCGCCGACTCGGGTGCGTGCGCATCGTCGCTGATGAATCCCACGGTCGGGCCGTTCTCGACGGCGTTCTGTGCGACATCACAGTCACAGATCGGCGGATTCATTACACAGTGGGGCAGCTGCCTGACGAGCGTGGGCTCGCCGACGCCAACTCCGACGCCGACACCGACGCCGACACCAACACCGACGCCAACTCCGTCGCCGACACCGACACCGACGCCGGTTCCCACGCCGACCCCTGTCCCGACGCCGACACCGACGCCCACTCCGCCTGGCCGGGTCAATGTCGCGCGAGTTTCAAATGGCGGCGCGGCCGTTGCTTCTTCTTTCCTAGGAGGCGGCGAACCGGGAAATGCGATCGACGGCAGCCGCGTATGGGCGTCTGGAACCGCATGGAAAGATGCGACGCCTGATGTATTCCCCGACACGCTGCAAGTCAACTTTAACGGTGCGAAGGTGATCGACGAGATCGATGTGTACGGTGTGCAGGACGATTACTTTTCGACCCTCGACCCGAGCCTTAACCTGATATCGAGCATCTACACGCTCCAGAGCTTTGATGTTCAATACTGGAATGGCTCGACGTGGGTTACCGTCCCGGGCGGAAGCGTTGCGGGCAACAACCGCGTCTGGCGACAATTTCAATTCTCGCCCGTAAGCACGACGGCGATCAGGGTCGTCGTTAATAACGCGGGCGCGTCGTATTCGCGCATTGTCGAGGTCGAGGCATGGACCGCCACGGGCACGCCGACGCCTACTCCGACAGCAACGCCGACTCCAACTCCAACTCCAACTCCAACTCCGACCGCAACGCCGACCCCGTCGCCTTCGCCGTGCGTCCGAACCAACTGGGCACGGTCGAGCAACGGAGGCGTAGCGAGCGCATCGTCTGAACTTGGCGGCGGAGCGGCGTCGATCGCCATCGACGGCAGTCGTGTCTGGGCGATCGGTGCGGCATGGAAGGATGCGACACCCGATGCGTTTCCGGATACGATCCAGGTCGATTTCAACGGTCTGAAACAGATCGAAGAGATCGACGTCTACGGCGTGATGGACGACTTTCTCTCGACCATCGAACCGACGACGGCTACGACCTTCGGCCTTTATGGCCTGGTCAGGTTCGATGTTCAGTATTGGACCGGCAGCGGCTGGGCACACGTTACGGGCGGCAGTATCTCGGGCAACAACCGTGTATTGACCCGGCTGGTTTTCTCGCCGGTGACGACATCGCGCATCCGTGCTGTGGTCTATGACGCCCTCGCATCATATTCGCGCGTCGTAGAGATCGAGGCCTGGCAGGGCTGCGGTACTCCAACGCCAACGCCGACGGCCACACCGACACCGACACCAACCCCGACGGTGACGCCTACTCCGTCACCGACTCCTGGCGTGTCAACCAACGTTGCCCGCGCATCGAATGGCGGCGTGGCCACAGCATCGTCGAGCCTTGCCGGCGGCGATCCGAATATCGCTATCGACGGCAGCCGGGTCTGGGCCGTCGGCGCGGCGTGGAAAGACGCAACGCCCGACGTGTATCCAGACTGGCTCCAGGTCGATTTTAACGGCCAGAAGACGATAAATGAGATCGACGTTTACTTTGTACGGGACGACTATCTGAATGCCGCCGAACCAACGTCGCAAACGACCTTCACCACGTATGGCGTTACCGCGGTTGACGTCCAGTACTGGAACGGCTCGAGCTGGGTTACGATCCCCGGGGGCAGCGTCACCGGGAACAACCAGGTGTGGCGGCGTTTCTCTTTCCCGGCGGTAACGGCGAACCGCATACGCGTCCTCGTCAATAATGCTCAGGCGTCATACAGCCGAATTGTCGAGCTCGAGGCGTGGACGGCCACGTCGTCGGCTTCGACCGGGGAGTCGTTGGCGAACGACCTCACGCTCCTATCTGAAATTGTTCGATATACTTATCGACTGACGCTTTAGGACGCGGGTCGAGATCGACCATTCTTCGAGAGGCTGTTCCTAATGGGACAGCCTTTTCGTTTTGGTCACTGTATGTCCGGAACTTCGATGATGTGGCTCGGGGTGCGAAACTCCAACGCAGGGTTGTCGGCGAACACGTTCGCCCCGGAAGCGAGGAAAGCCTCGACGGATTCTGCGTCGATCGGCCGCGAGAATAAGTAGCCCTGTCCGATGTGGCAGCCCAGGTGTCTTAGCTTTTCGAGCTGCGGTGCCGTTTCGATGCCCTCTGCGACGACCTCGATACCAAGGTTGTCGCCGAGCATCAGGATCGTTTTTACGATGGCGCCGCTCTTTTCGTCCTCGTCCATTATCTTGATGAACGACCGGTCTATTTTGAGCCGTTCGAACGGGAACCGCTGCAGATAACTCAGGCTCGAGTAACCGGTACCGAAGTCGTCGGTCGAAAGCGCGATGCCCAGTTGATCGAGGTCCGACAGCACCTTGAGCGATTTTTCGCTGTGCTCCATAACGGTGCTTTCCGTTACCTCGAGCTTGAGCTGGCTCGGATCGAGCCCGGTCTCGGCGAGTATGCCGCTGACCTGGCCTGTCAGCGTAGGATGCATGAGCTGGCGGGCCGATAGGTTGACACTGATCGACAGTTTCCGGTCGAATCCCCGCTGCCATTCGGCGATCTGGCGGCACGATTCCTCTAATATCCACCTGCCTATGGGTACGATAAGCCCGGTCTCTTCCGCAACTTCGACAAATTCGCTTGGAGCGACGAGCCCATGGACCGGATGCCTCCAACGGATCAACGCCTCAAATTCGTTGACCTCGCCCGTCTCGAGATGGACGATCGGCTGATAAAGCACCTCGAATTCGTGTCGCTCAACCGCGTGTCGCAGATCGGTCTCGACCTGGAGCAGGTTCATGTTTCGAACGTGCATTTCCGTATCGAAGATCTCGTAACGAGCCTTGCCTGCTTCCTTAGCGCGATACATCGCCGCATCCGCATCCCGCAGGAAAGCCTCCGCGCTCCGTTCCACGGCGCCCGAGACCACGATGCCGATGCTTGCGGTGGTAAATACCTCGTAATTATCGATCTTGAACGGCTCGGATATCTTGGCCTGCAGCCGCTCGGCAACGCCGGCGACTTCGTCCATGCCGCCGGTCCGGTTGAGCAAGATGGTGAACTCGTCGCCACCTAGGCGTGCAACGATGTCGCCGGGGCGGATACACGCCGTAAGCCGTTCGGCGATCGCAACAAGCAGCTTGTCGCCTACGGCGTGGCCAAGGCTGTCGTTGATGACCTTGAACCGGTCGAGATCGAGGAAGAGCACTGCAAACCGTGCGTAAACGTTCCCCGTAGCTCGCTCGACCGCGGCCGAGAGGTGGTTCATGAAGGCGACGCGATTGGGAAGATCGGTAAGCGTGTCATGGAGCGCGTAGTGCCTGAGTCTCTCCTCGGCCCGCATCCGTTCGGTAATGTCGCGGAAACAGGCCACGCGCCCGGTCGGCTTGTCCTCGAGCATCTGCGGCTGCGAGTATCGCTCGAATATCCGGCCGTCTTTTAGTTCGAGTACCTGACTCGCGACCGCCAATGGGTCGTCGTAAACCTTGATCAGGTTCTGGAGCAGCTCGTCGGGCTCCTTCAATTGGCTTGCGACAAAATCGATCAACGCCTTGCCATCCTTTGATGCGATGATCGTTTCATCCACGTTCCACATCTCGATGAACTTGCGATTGCACGTTACGATCCGGCGATCGAGCCCCATGACAACGATGCCGTCCGCCGTCGACTCAAAGGTTGACGAGAACAGCGACACGGCGTTGTGGAGTTCGTTCTCCGCACGGCGTCGGGCGGTGATATCCCGAGCCAGCCCTTGAACGCCGACCGGCTGCCCGTCCGACGACATGATCAACCGGGTGCTGAGCTCGAGTGTTACGCGATCGCCTTTCTTTGCGATGATATCGAGCTCGTAGGTGGTCGGCCGGTCATTCCCGACCTTGCGCGCGGTCATCATTCGTGCCGTCTCGAGAAACTCGGGCGCAACGACCTCGGCTATGTTCATCTGAAGCGCCTCGTCGCGCGTGTATCCGGTGATCAACTCACCGGCCCTGTTGAGCGATGTGAAATTCCCGGCAAGGTCGTGGGTATAGATGAGGTCGTTGGCGTTTTCGAACAGGTCGCGATACCGTTCCTCACTTTGCCTGACCGCTTCCTCGGCCCTCTTCCGCTCCGTGATGTCGCGCGCGATACCTTGAACCGCAACCGGTACGCCGTCCTTAACGATCACACTGCTATTGACCTCGAGGGTTGCTCGCGAGCCGTCTTTACGGATGCAGTCGACCTCGTAGACCGTTTGGTTCGTTTCGCCCGTGAGCTTCCTTGCCAAATTGCTCTTCATCACGGCAAGAGCTTCGGGCGCCGCAATGTCGGTCATGTTCAACCGCAGAGTCTCTTCGCACGTGTACCCAAGGACCCGTTCGACGACCGAATTGATCGAAAGATAGTTCCCGT
>CAZSOE010000046.1:6973-9858 GCA_964608335.1 uncultured Chloracidobacterium sp. | reverse complement strand
CGATCGTGAGTTGTCAGAGCGATCTCAGCGTAACCCCAACCGAAGGTAATGTCGGGATGATGGTCAGCAGACTCGGCCAGCGCTCCGACCTTATTAACAAAAGCAAGAGCTTCGGCAAAGTTGGCGAACTCCCAGCATCGAGTCAGTGTGTTCTCCTTTACGTGCCAGCCGTTGAGGCCGGTCAGAGCTTCGGCCAGTTCGCTTTCGGTCAATATTTCGCGTTTCATGTTTGCATTTGAACGCCTACTTTTCGGCGAGTGCCAACCTATACGTTATACTTAGTGTTTTTAGTTGGTGCAAGATGCGCAATAAATACGTGATATTTGCGGTCCTCGGCGTAGTATTTGCTGCCTGCGGATCGCCGCAGCCTGCGACGCCGACCGAGACATTTAAGACCTATGCCCGTGCGATCCGGCAGAAGGATTACACGGCGATGAAGCTCCTGCTTTCGAATGAAACGCTGAAAATGCACCAGCAGGAGGCAAAGGCGCAGAACACGAACGTCGACGAGATACTCAAACGCGCAACCGTCGTCGCCGAAGGCCAGCGGACCGTTGAATACCGCAACGAAAAGATCGACGGCGAACAGGCAACGCTCGAATACAAGACGTCATACGGCTCCTGGGACACGATGACCTTTGTCCGCGAGGACGGCGTGTGGAAGATCGACAAGCGGCAGCAGATGGACCAGATGCTCCAGGACATGGATGAGAGCAACCGGCGTCTGGACGACATTATCCGGGGAGTTTCCCCGCTATAGAACATCGGAGAATTAACCTTGGCATTGATCAGGCCGTTCAGAGCTTTGCGTCCCGTGCCGGAAAAGGCAAAGCAGGTATCATGTGTGCCCTACGACGTCGTGTACGAGTCGGAGGTGCGTTCCTTTATTGAGAAAAATCCCCTGAGCTTTCTTCGCGTAACGCGCTCCGAGGCCGAATTCGCCGAAGATGCGACCCGTGATCCCGCCGACGTCTTTGCGCGGGCACGCACGAATCTTGACCGGCTGATCGCTGACGGCGTTTATCGTACCGACGCCGAGCCCTCGCTATTTGCCTATCAGCTCTCAGCCGGAGGACATTCACAAACCGGCGTGGTTGGCTGCTGTTCGCTTGACGAGTATAAAAGCGGAAAGATCAAAAAGCATGAAAATGTGCGGCCGGACAAGGTTGCGGACCGGACCGGTCACCTTCTCGCCGTCCGGGCGCAGACCGGCCTGATCTTTCTGGCGTTTCGTAATACTAACGAGATAAGGCGGCTGATCAACGACGCGATCACGGCCGGGCCGCTGTACGACTTCGAGTGCTCGGACGGTATTCGACATCGAATTTGGCGGATCACTGACACAGACCAGTGGATCAAGGCGTTCGATGAAGTGCCCGCGCTGTACATTGCCGACGGACATCATCGGGCCGAGAGCGCTCTTGCTGCCCGCGAGATGTTACGAAATACGAATGGTCACGAGCAGGCAAGTTCCGACCTTGTGGTTGCCGGGATGTTTCCTGCCGAGGACCTTCGTATTTTGCCCTACAATCGTGTGGTCAAGGACCTCAATGCATTGGAAAAAGCTGAATTCATCCGGCGTCTTAGCGAGAGTTTCATAGTGACGCCGACGAGCGAGAAAACACCCTCGGAACGAGGTGAGATCTGCATGTACATCGACGGTGAATGGTCCAAGCTGACATTTAACGTCCAGAATGTCCACGAGCCGGACCCTATCGAGCGGCTTGATGTCAGTATCCTGCAGGAACATGTCCTCGGGCCGATCCTTGGCATCACGGATGCGACCACGGACGAGCGTATCGGATTTGTCGGAGGCAAGCGTGGGACGGATGAGCTCGAACGGATCGTTGACGAAGGCATCGCTCGCGTCGCTTTCTCGATGTATCCGACGACGATGGATGATCTGCTCGCGGTCTCGGACATGGGCGAGGTCATGCCACCGAAATCGACCTGGTTCGAGCCGAAGCTGCGCGACGGCCTGCTTGTGTATGAACTCTAACTTATGAACGCCAAGGACTTAGCTGATCTACGACGGGATTTCAGTTCTCAGGGGTTATCGAAGTCGTCAATGGCGGTCGATCCCTTTGTGCAATTCGGGCTCTGGCTTGACGAGGCGCTTCGGTCGGAGGTCATCGATGCGAACGCCATGACCCTGTCAACCGTCGGGGACGACGGCCAGCCTTCCGCACGCGTCGTTCTGTTAAAGAACTTCGACCCTGACGGCTTTTGCTTTTACACGAATTATGGCAGTAAGAAGGCGCGCGATCTCGCGGCCAACCCTCGGGCCGCGCTGCATTTCTTCTGGGCAGACCTCAGCCGCCAAGTAGCGATCCACGGACCCGTAGAAAAAACTTCGCGTGAAGAATCGGAGAAATATTTTCTGTCGCGGCCGGTCGAGAGCCGGCTGAGCGCCTGGGCGTCGAACCAAAGCGGCGAGATCGAGTCGAGAAAGGTACTGGAGGACCGCGTCGACGCGATCCGAGAGCGTTTTGGTGAGGAGCCGCCACTGCCCGACTTCTGGGGTGGTTACCGCCTTAAGCCCGAGAGGTTTGAGTTCTGGCAGGGCCGTCAGAACCGGCTGCACGATCGGATCGTGTATGAAGCAACGGACGACGGCTGGCGGATCGTCCGGCTTGCTCCGTGATCATTCGAACCAGGCAGTCTCCACCTCAACTCGCCACGCTTCCAACATCCTTCTATCAAGCTTCATAACGCCGGCGCGCGTCACACCGTTGGGCGGAGCAACATAACCCGCAAGCGCGTCGAACACCTTTTCTCGATCGGAACGCTGGACGCGAGATAGCAGATGCCACAGCGATATGATGTCGTAGGAATTCTTGCTGGCAAGCATCGTATCAACCGCGGCGCTTCCGCCACCCGCAAAA
>CAZSOE010000046.1:0-6963 GCA_964608335.1 uncultured Chloracidobacterium sp. | reverse complement strand
CACTTCGATTCGCAATATAAAAGCGCTGCCCAATCCGCCACCCGCAAAATCGAATCGTTCTAGTGCTTTGCGAAACGCTCCGGACGTATCTGCCGCGAACGGCGTGCCCAAGCCCTTTCCCTTTTGCGTCAAGCACATTGCGCCGGCCGGAACGATCGATTCGCGCCCATCGCGTTCGAGTGCAACGAAGCCGCTTGTTACATGAAGCCGATTATTGCCTTTGGCATCGACCTCAAGCGTGTACTCGCATCCGAGATCGACGGCGACTGCCGACGGTGTGTCAACGATGAAGAGTCGCGGCGGCGCGGCGATCCGGGCGTGAAGAGCCCCACGTTCGAGCAAAATGCGATGCTCCTTATCGTTTGTCCCGACAAGTTTTATCCGTGAATTCGGTTGGACGTCGATCGTACCTATGTTCGCGACCTGGACGCGCGCCCGCGACGCTGCATCAGTAATAAGATAGGAGCCGACCGAAAGCTTTCCGTCGCCAGAGCCGACCTGCGGATCACCCGCGAGCGTCTGGACCTCCCAATGGTCATTCGTTTGTCCTTCCGTGACCGGCGATGATGCATCCGGGTTCGTTGGCGAGGTTTCGGGCGACGCGGCGCTGCCGTTATTCGACTCGCCGGGTTCGACGTTACCAGTCGGCGGCGCTTGAGTGATCGGCGATGCCGTAGCATTCTGTCGTGCGACCGAGTAGCCGTCGCCCATGAAAAGCCCTCGATAAACAAGCCCTGAGAAGAGTCCTACCACGAGTATCGCCACGGCGAAGGTCGCCACCTTGGGAAAAGTGAAGGCCTTTGCGTCGGGGATGATAGTTACGTGCGGAGCCACGACGTCGAGCTCGCTCTCGATCGCCCGCCAGTCACGGTCGGGTGCGTCTTCCCTCTCAATATTTCCGGCGAGGCCGGTGGCCAGTCGGATCGCGTCGTGCTCTCGGCGGCACTGCTCGCAGACAAGGAGGTGCTCGCCGACCGATTGACGCTCGTCGGCGTTTAACTGTTGGTCGACAAAGGCCGACAGCTTCTCTTTGTAATGCCTGCTAGCCATTCACTGAATGTGTCCCCGCAGATGCGAAAGTTTCGCCGCGAGCAGCTTGTGCCCGCGATTCATTCGTGATGAAACCGTCCCGATCGACACCTCGAGCACGGCGGCGATCTCCTGATACGAAAGACCCTCGACGTACCGCAGAACGATCGGCACACGGTACTTGGGTCTGAGACCCGACACGACTGTTTGAACTTCGCGCGAAAGGGCTCGCGAATCGACCTGTTCGTGCAGTGACATTCGTGTTACAGGCTCGGTCGTAGTAAACCAATCTCCGATCGATACCAGCCGACGAGTTCGGCGCGTTTCGTCGAGACATTGATTTACTGTGAGCCGGTAGAGCCACGTCGTGAATTGCGACCGCCCTGCGAAACTGACTCCTTTTAATAACTTGACAAAGACCTGCTGCGTTACGTCCTCGGCCCGTTCGCGATCGCCAAAGAAGTTGAGCGCGATGGAAAAGACACTCTGCTGATGCGCGACATACAACCGATGCATCGCCTCGCGGTTGCCTCGCCGGCACTCGTCGAGCAACTGTGCGGTGGTCGGATCGTCGGTAGCCAATGGTCGCCGCTCCATCTTCTTTCCCTGGCAATTCTACTCCTATCTGCGCTCCATCACCCATACATCGTTGCTGTAAACGAACTTGATCTCGCCGTTCTCGGTGTGCGAGGATTTGCCGCCCGTCATGAAGAGTTTGCCGTCAAACACCCAGGCCGCGACTCCGCCCCGCGGTGACCATGGGGCTGATAGCTCCTTCCAATTCGAGCCGTTCTCGGTAGCCCAGATCGCGGACTCAAACGTTCCGCCTCGATTTGCGCCGACCAGAAGGAGTTTGCCGTCAAGTACGACAGGCGTGCCCCGCCACTTTCGGTTGAGGTCTGCATTTACGCGGCGCCAGGTGCGGCCGTCGGGCGATGCCCACACTTCGCGTTCGGCCGACTTGTTCGGCTGTGGATCGCCGTCGATCGAGCCGCCGCCGAGCAGCCACATCTCGCCTTTGAAGACGGTAAATACCGGTCCGGTCCGCGCGGACCACGGGGCAGAGGCCGTGACCTCGCTCCAGTGAATGCCATCTTCGGAACTCCAAACGTCGTTCAGGTATCGTTTGCCGTCATAGCCGCCTACGATCCAGAGCTTGTCGTTGAACACGGCAAGCCCGTAAAAGACCCGCTTCGGCAGGTTCGATCGCTCGGCGACGACTTCCCACTTCGCGAAGTCCTTTGTCCGCACTATTCGGGTGTTGATGGCAAACCGTTCGTAATTTCCTTCGAGCCTGCCGAACGCATATATCGCGCCCTTAAAGTACGCGTACTTCTGATAAGCAGAATTGAGACCACTGTCCGGCAGCGGCGACTTCGTCCACTGTCTGCCGTCCTTAGACAGCCAAGCTCCATTGTTCATCGCTACCATTCGGTCGCCAACGGTAAACACGGGATAGTTATAGCCCGGCGGATAGTTGGCGCCCGGAGTGACTTCGGACCAGCGGTACTCGGTTGGTCCGACGGCAGAGCCGAGGCAGAGAGCCGCTAATGTACTCCAGAGCAGCAGTAATTGCACGATGTTCTCCTCCCCTTTTTGCGCGAAGCTACAGTTTAGCCGCCAGTGAAACCGCGACCGCCTTTACTGTTTCGAATGATATTCCGTCGGCCGGATTTATCTTGATCCGAAACGATTTGACACCTTTGCGCACGACGACAAGTTGAAAGTTGCGCCCGTCGGAATGAAGGATCGCTTCCTCGCCGACGCCCGGCCATTCCTCAAAGCCCGGCTTGGCGCTATTCGAACGGCGGATCGATTCGACGGTGGACCGGGCTACCTCGTCGGAAATGCTCTTGGACATCACGAAGTGGATCTTAGGGGCATTCTCGCCCTCGACCGCGGCCGAGAACGTGCACTTCCAGCTTCGAGTGGTCGTGTCTTCCTCCATCCCGCCGTCGACACCTTTCACTCGCGTACCGGCGATCTTCATAGCGTTCTCCTGTGTGAAGAAATCACAAGCCGTGGATTTGAGCGCCCCTTTCTCGCTTACCGTACTGCCCGTCATTGTGACCGCCATCAGCGACGTCATTAAGAAATATGCCATGTTCATTGCTATTACCTCCGAACTCTAAGCCATTAGTTGAATGTCGCGGACGGCTCGCATGATGCCGTCCTTGCCCGACTGCAGCGTGACGATCGGGTTAAACCCCCCGCGTTTCCCTGACCAGTCGCGCTCGCGCTGGGTGAGAAATCTATCTCCCTCGAACAGGATCGAGTCGATCCAATCTTCTCGAAAATCCGTACCGGTTAGTGTCATGTGGACATGCTGTGATTGGGTGGAGTTCGGGTACGATGCAGGTCGTATTGAGCTGAATTCGTAACGGCCGCGGTCGTCGGTCAGCATCCAGCCGCGGAACCGGCCGTGCTGGTGCTGGCCCGAACGGCCGTAAATACCGAATTTGTCGGTGTGATAGAAGTAGATGAGAACGTTGGGTGCCGGCGTCTTGCCGTCGGTTTTGTACGCGGTACCGGAAATGATCATTGGCTCGCCATCCTCTTTCGAAATAGGAAACGACGTTCGCCACGAAACCGTGTCGGGCACATCGATGGCCCCCATCGCCTCGGTTCCGCGCGGTTTGGCATTTCCTCTCAGAAGGGCAAGGACATCGGAACTGCCCTTCTGCGCCAGACCATCAGTCCGGCAACCGCACAGGATCGGCACGCCGAGCGCTGTTATTGAGGCATGCTTTAAGAAATTTCGCCTGCTTTCATCTTGTACGTCCATATTTTTTGTCCTTTTTCGCCGTAATGTTGATAATTAGACGAGACACTTTCGTATTTTCTTCCTTCTTTTTTTCATGATCGAAACCGAAAGATTGATATTCAGACGGTTCACACCCGACGACCTGCCCTGGCTGATCGAGAACCGGTCACCCGAACCGATGTATCGATACCTTGGCGGGACAGCGATGCAGAACCCCGAGGCTCTGGCCGTACGACTCAGGTTCTATATGGACTGTTACGATAAGGTCGGCGTTGGGATGTGTGTAATGACCTTGAAAGAAACGGGCGAGCAGATTGGTTCGGCGGGCCTGCAGCCGCTCGAAGACACCGGCGAGATCGAGGTTGGCTACAATCTGGTCGAGAAATACTGGCGGCGCGGTATCGGATATGAGGCGGCGATGGGCTGGCTCAGACACGGATTCAATGTGCGTGAGTTCGAGAGGATCGTCGCCGTCGCGCATCCCGATAACATCGGCTCGTGGAAGGTGATGGAGAAATGCGGGATGAAGTATGAACGGACCGAAACGCACTACGGGCAGGACTGCGTTTACTACGCGATCTCGCGCAGCGACTTTCTCGACAAATGGCCGGAATGAGAGTGACGCTGATAACGGGCGCGTCGAGCGGCATCGGCGAGGAGTTCGCGCGGCAGCTTGCCGTCGCGGGCCACAACCTCGTCCTGGTCGCGAGGCGCGAAAAGCCGTTGCATGAGTTGTGCGATGAGCTAATGCTCAAACACAAGGTAATGGCCCATTATGTCGCTCTCGATCTGACCGGATCAACGGCAATTAGCACGCTTCAGAGTGAGATCGAACGGCACGCATTTACAGTCGATTGGCTAATAAATAACGCCGGGTTCGGGTCGGTCGGCGATTTCTCAAACCTCGAGGTCGAGCGTGAGCTCGAAATGATCAAGCTTAATATCTCCGCCCTCGTGGCCGTTACGCACACTTTTTTGCGCGGCATGCGCGAGCGTGGTCACGGTGTGATAATTAACGTTTCTTCGGCCGCCGCGTTTCAGCCGATCCCGTTCATGGCGACCTACTCGGCGTCAAAAGCATTCGTTTCGGCTTTTTCTGAAGCGATCGGCGAGGAAAACCGGCCGCACGGCGTTCAGGTATTGACCCTTTGTCCGGGTTCGACAAAGACCAACTTTTTTGCAGCGTCCAATATCGATCGGCCGATCAAGGTCAAGGGCCAGCAAACCCCCGCCGATGTCGTTGCGGCCGCGTTACTGGCCGTTAAGAGCGGGCGTCGTAAGGTCGTATCGGGATTGGCGAACAAGGCCGGAGCGATGATGGGAAAGTTCACTCCGAACTTTATTTCCCGACGCGTTCTGGGCGCAATGCTGCGGCCAAGGTTTGAGGCGAAGGAATGAAGTTTACCGTTCTTGGCAGTGGTTCGAGCGGCAATGCTGTGCTGATCTCGACCGACACGACGAACGTGCTGGTCGATGCGGGCCTTAGCGCGCGCGAGATATTGCGGCGCCTCTGCGAAAAAGGCCTTGAGGCGGACGACATCGACGGTGTTCTGATCACGCATGAGCACAGCGACCACGCCGGCGGCCTCCGGGTGCTTGCCGCCGCGCTCCGCTGTCCCGTCTTTATGTCGCGAGTCACCGAGGACGCCTATTACGATACGCGTGCGGGACGAAACGGTGACAGCGAGTCGGCGAAACGCCGCGCTGCATTAAAGGGACGGACCGAGGAGATCGAATCGACAAGGAGCTTCAGGATCGGCGACATCGATTTTGAGCCGTTTAGCGTGCCGCACGACGCGGTCGACAATTTCGGCTTCGTCGCCCGGCGCAACGGCGTCAAGGTCGCAACGCTGATGGATTTCGGTCATATCAACGACGAAATTCGCAAGAATCTCCGCGGGTGCGATGCGATCGTCATCGAATCAAATCACAGCCGGGACATGCTGCGAACTTGTTCTATGTACACGTGGGACCTGAAACAGCGGATAATGTCGCGAACCGGCCACCTGTCGAATGAGGAACTTTCCGATTGGCTCACGAACGACTTCGACGGCTCGGCGCGCCATATCGTGCTGGCCCATCTTTCCCAACGAGCGAACGAACCGAACCTCGCACGTCTAAGCGCCGAGGTGGCTCTCCAGATGCGCGCACCCCTGTTTCGCGCGGAAACAAAGATCACTGTCTCAAGCAATAAACAGCCGACCGACTGGTTTAACTTCTAGTCGTCCGTCGGGCTGACCATGACGCGACCATTGCCACCGGCAATCCGACCAGCAATGCGTGGCCGATGAACGAGTTAAGGGCATTCGGGAGCGAATAGGCGGTGATCACACCAATAGCTGATAGCGGGATCACGATGTATTTCATTATCAGATGGACAATGACGCCGTAAGCAAGACCCGTGATAACCGGCCGACGGACCATAAACGCAATGCGCGACGATGCCAGGAAGTAGACGACGGCGACTCCGAACGACACTACAAAGTGCAGGAATATCCCGAGAAACGTCGTCGCCCAGCCGCCCGCGATCGCCGCATCGCGGCCTAGCAGTCCCGCCGCGACACCCTGCCAAACCCTTTGAAACCCGGCTCCCGCGTAAACACCGAAGAACAGCCACGCATCAAAAAAATCGAGAACACCAACGACTAAGCCGCCGTAAACGATGGTTTCGAATGGCTTAGGACGCGGGTCTGATGGATCCTGCTCGACCATGGGTCGTTCTTTCAAAGGCCTATGATGCAGAGGTTCAAAAGAGGGTTGCGGCATCGGCCTTGGTCTCGCAAACTCCTTTAAAGGTCATCCGATGGATCCGGCATGGGCCGTGTTCGCGAATAGCTGTGTAATGAGACACGCACCCGTAACCCTTGTGCTCGCCGAAGCCGTATTCGGGGAACTCGTCATTGTAAGCGGTCATCAGCTCGTCGCGGAATGTCTTTGCGATCACAGAGGCTGCGGCTATCGACACCGAGATCGAATCACCTTTGATAAGGGACTTCTGGGGCAGGGGACAAGCCTTGAGACGTAACGCGTCGATCAAAAGATAATCGGGACTCGGCTGCAGCTTGCCGATCGCGGCCAGCATCGCCTTTTTTGTTGCTTCGAGGATGTTGATACGGTCGATCTCGTCCGGTTCGATTTGGCCGACAGAGAACGCGATGGCCGTTTCACGC
>CAZSOE010000045.1:2385-9917 GCA_964608335.1 uncultured Chloracidobacterium sp. | reverse complement strand
TTCCTCAACGAGAACGATATGGCCAAGCGTGTGCCCGGGGCAATGCCTGATCTCAAATTTCAGATCGCCGATCTCCAGCGTTTCGCCGTGCCCCAGGAATCGCGTCGGACGCGGCGGAGGCTCGTATTCCAAACCCATCGCGCGGAGCTCGTGCGGCTGAAGCCCCATCATCAGCGGCTGCTGCGGCAGGGCCTCATACAAATACATCTCTTCTTCGTGAAGCAAGACCTGAGCCTGCGGGAACGCTGCATGAAGCGCGCTCGTGCCGCCGCAATGGTCGAGATGCCCGTGCGTTATGACGATCGCTTGCAAATCAAGGTCGTTATCGCGAATGTAGCTCGCTACATCGTCCGACGGCTCGCCCGGATCGATGCAGATCGCCTTCTTCGTCGCCGCGCACGAAACGACGCGCGTGTTTTGTTGAAAAGGAGTTAATACAAATGTCTCGATCAGCATCCGGTTGTTCCCGTCGCCAACGGCGACACACATTAAGCCTAGGGTGCAATGAGCGAAGCAAATGAAACCCTAGGGAAGAAAGCCAAAAGCGCCGGCCGTCCGTGAAGGGGACGAACAACACACGGCATTTTATTGCTCGCCTTCAGCGAGCGGATCCAACCACACAACATTTCCTAGGGTCCCGCAAAACAAATGGCTTCACCCTAGGCTTTAGTACCAGTCGCCGTTGGCGACAAGACCAGATCATCCAAGTACGGAACCTCGTCAAAACCATCGGTTTTGCGATCTCTCAGAACGAACGAGATCGCGTTTCGATACATCTGCGCATCCAGTCGGCCGCTAAAACACGGCGTCTCGATCTCGCTCAAGCTCAGATAGCTTACCAAGCTGCTGACCAGCATCCACAAAAGGATCTCTTCTTCGGTTCCTATCGGGTTGTGTTTGATGATCGACTCGCGATCCTGAACAATGCCGTCAACGATCCGCGCGAATTCGGCCTCGGTGATGCGCGTCATATCGACTCTTCAAACATCACGTAGCGCGGTGCTTCCATACCAAGCTTCTTGTAGACCGCTTGTGCGTGAACGTTCTCCGTTTCGGCATAAAGCCTGAAGCCGCACACATCGCCGGCCTCGGCTGCACGCTGTTTTAGAAAGTTGTAGAGTTCGCTGTAGATGCGCTTTCCACGATGTTCGGGCGGAATGTAAACGCTCTGTATCCACCAAAACCAGCCGTTTCGCCAATCGCTCCACTCGTAGGTCACCATCAGCCCGGCGACGATCGTGCCTTCATCCTCAGCGACCACGTAGAATCCTTTCTTGTCATCCGAGAAGACCGCTTCGACGCCTTTCGTCAGGATATTGCGGTCGAGCCGCTTCCCCTCCGTCTCAAGCGCCATGGCCTGATTGAACTCAACCAATGCATCGGCGTCCTCGCGTTGTGCAAACCGAATGTTCACAAGCCTTCCTTGACGAATCTCCGACCGTCCTCTAGCCTTTAATGTTTTGCTATGAAGCTGAGAATACTCTATCACGGCAATTGCTTCGACGGCGTCTCGTCGGCGGCCGTATTCACCAAATTCTACCGATCGAAGATCGCGGCCAATGCCGAGATCGCATATACGCCAACGATGCATCGCGCCGGGAACGCATTCGACCGCGAGCAGTTTGACGGGGATGAGAATGCGATCGTCGATTTCAAGTATTGTCCCGACGAACGGCTGACGTGGTGGTTCGACCATCACCAGTCGGCATTTCTTACGCCCGAGGACGAGCGGCATTTCCTCAACGACACGTCGGGCAAGAAATTCCTCGACGCCGCGAGCAAATCCTGCGCCGAATTCATCGCGCGCATCGCGAAAGAGAAGTTTGATTTTGAAGACCCGCATCTTGCCGAGCTGATCGAGTGGGCACATATCATTGACGGCGCTCTTTATGAATCGCCCGCGCAATGCGTCGAGCTTCGCTCGTCCGCGTTGCAGCTCATGCAGGTCATCGAGAGCGAAAAGGACCCGGCCTTTGTCGAGGGCGTTATTCGCCGGCTCACCGAAGAAACGCTTGACGAGATCGTCGAAAGCGACGAGATCCAAACAAAGCTCACGCCGATACTCGAACGTCACTGGAACACGGTGAATCTGATAAAGGAGCGGGCCCGGTATGAACGCGGCGTAGTGACCTTCGACCTGACTGATACAGGTGTCGACGGTTACAACAAGTTCATCCCGTATTACTTCTATCCGGAGACGACCTACAACGTCGCCCTCACGCAGAGCGAATTTCGCACCAAGATTTCGGTCGGCTCAAATCCGTGGTCGCCGCGGCCTCGCCTACACAACATCGCCGAGATCTGCGAACGCTACGGCGGCGGCGGCCACGCCGTCGTCGGGGCCGTCTCGCTCAAACGGGAGGACCTCGACCTGGGTCGAAAGTATCTGCAGGAGATAATCGAGGAAATTCAGTTCGATGAATAAAAAAGGCGGACCAAAGAAGCCCGCCTTTCGATAATTCCCCTCGATCGGGTTTTAGCTCTTGCTGTAAACCCTGGTCGATGTGGTCGTTCCCTGCATACCGGTCGATTCGACGGTGACGGTCAGCGATTTGCCGTCCGCTCCGAGCTCGAAGGTCTGCTTCGTTACGCTCTTAACTTCACCATTCGGACCGTTGAAGGTGAACGAGCGGTTGGTCACCAATTTCGAGCCGTCCCATTTTGAACCGGATGTTACCGGCACGGTACTCTGCCCCATCGCCTGATCGGCCGTCGTTTCCTTGCCGAGCAGGAAAACCTGCGGACCGCCGGCACCACCGCCGCCGCCCATGCCGCCGCCACCGCCGGGACGTGCCCCGCCGCCACCGCCGCCCGGAGCACCGCCCGCGGGCGCGATACGCTTGGTCTCGGTTTCGATCTTGATGTCAGCCGCGGTCTGAGTGACCGTGATCGTCTGCGACTCAATGGCCGCCTTTTCGCGATCGGTCAGTTTCGATTTGGCGAGGTCGAGAGTCCATTTGCCGCTGAAATCGGCCGGCGCCTTCTGAGCCGACACGCTAACGGCGGCCGCAAAGCATACTGCGACGGCCGCAAAGAGGATCTTCGTTTTCATAAGTAGTCTCCTAAAAAAGGGTGTTTGATTTCGCAAACTTAGAGACGCGATTCTAGCGCAGATAGTTGCGGAAAGAATGTAAAGAATTGTCAAAGAGCCGCTATTTTGTTGGCTCGTCCGAAACCGTGAAAAAGTCGCCGGTTCCGCTATTTGTCCTGAGCATCCGCATGACGTCCTCAAAGCCGAACGGCCGTGCCCCGCGACGGCCAAAAACGGCTATCTGGTTACCGCTCTCATCGGCCGCTCTGTCGCGGTCGAGGCCCTTCGAGATCGACAGCGCTTCCCCTTTAGTCTTGAACGTCGCGATCAGCCGTGGCTCGGGCCGGGGGCTGAACCCGGCGTAATTAGGCATCGTTTCGGGATCGGTCAACTGCAGCACTCGAAGCCCGTTCTTGCCATCGGCCACATAGCCGTAAAGGCTCGCGTTCGTCATAGCAACCTTGATCGAGTGTGCGTCGTTGATCGCACCGTCGGCGTTGAACGTCTGGGCAAGCCGCGGCTGCTCCGCTCTTTCGACGTCGATGATCGCAATGCCGTCCGTTCCGTTTGCGACATAGGCATACGTGCGCGCGACATAGATGTCGTGTGCGTGCGTGAGCGGAACAGTTGCTCCCTCGACGAGGCGGACCTTGCCGCCCGCCTGCAGCTCGCGAATGTCGAGGACCTTCAGCCCTTCACCGTCGATCACGAATGCATACAGGAATTGTACGGCGACAGCCTTTGGACCGTTCAGAGCGACCTGCGCCGCGATCTTCGGCTGCATCGGCGTCGAGAGATCGACGATCACAAGCTGCGTGTCGGTCGTAACGTATGCATAGTTGCCTGCGATCGTTACGTTGTTAGCGCCCGTCAGCGCTCCGCCCGGATTGTAGGTTAGCGACCGTTTGAGAAAGTTGTTCCGAGGGTCGCCATCCAGCAGCGTGCCGGCGCCAACTAGTATCAGGCCTTCCTCTCGATCGGCAACATAAAGATATGCATACAGCGGATGGATCGGCCCTTCCTCGTTGATTGCGGGTGCCGGTTTGCCCGCAGCTTTGGCCTCAGCGTTCAGCCGCAAGGCTTCGTCGGGCGGGACCTGCGTGTATGTTCCGTCCTCGTTCCTGACGGTGCGCCAACGTGTCGGATCAACGCCCAGCGTTGTTGGCGCGGCGACGGCGGTCGCGTATTTTGTATCAACGAAGAATTTTTGCCCGAGCGGGGACACCGGCGCTGTGACGATCCGCTCGGAAAAGCCCTTGTGGTCGATCTGCGCGACGTCGTAAACGCGCAAGCCGCCCTTGCCCGCCGCGACATACGCATATTCGCCACGCACCTGTACCTGCAGCACCTCAGGCCGACCCTTATTTTCGTAAACCTCGCTCAGCTCACGCCCGCCCCGCACAAACCGATCATAGTTATCTTTGTAGGCGAGTTTGTGAAGATTGCTGCCGTAAACCGCCTGCGGTTCGGTGTGTTCGGTGACCGCAACCGCTTCGAGCGCGTGTCCGGCCGCAACATAAATGTAGCGGCCCATGAAATTGACGAAATTCGTTCCCTGCAAATACACCTGCGCAAGCCACGCGTTGTTGTCCTTGTCCTTTGACACGTGGCAGTCCGAACAACCTTGCGTCTCTTTACCTCGCACAGTATGCGGAACGTGTGTCGAGAACGATTGGCCCGAGAACCCTTCGGCCGAGATGGTTTGCTGCTGGTGATAGATCCACTCGCGGTTCTGATTGCGCGACGAGACGAGCACCGCCGAGCGCGACGCGACGGGTGCGACGCGATGGCCCGTGACCGTGCCGTCCTTGCCGAGCATAAAGATGTCGTCGCGCAGCACCTGGAAGTTGTACGACGTCCAGTTGCGCGAATCACCGCCCTCGTTGTGGCGCATTGGCATCTTGCGGTTTGCCTCCATCGACAGATGGCAGCCAAAGCACGATGTCACCCACGACGTGTGACACGTGTAGCAGGTCATCGAGCTTTCACGATGCGCCATCAGGTCGTCGCCCGCCTTTGCATCGCCCCACGTTTTCGCATCGCGCTGCATCGTCTTTGCGTATGCCGACTTTTCGCTGTAATCGTCATTGCCGGGCGTAACGGTGTCGATCGTCTGCGTCACCTTCCAGCACTTGCCCGGCTCAACGATCGCGTTCTGGACGATGTCGCCGGTTTTGAGTACGATATCCTGCCCTTTCTCGTCCTTGCATTTCTTTGTTCGAGCGGTCGCCGCGGTTATCACTTGAAGCACCGGCAGCCGCCGTCCGTCAGTTCCGCGGAACTGCAGCCGTGTAAGGTCGCGGCCGATCAGCGTCCGCCCGGCGCGCTCCCGCAGAGTTATCTCCCCGCGGTTTGTGATCTGCTGTGCGGCAAAGCTACTCGTCAGCCCGCTCGCCTTCGCGCGCATCGAGCCGTGACAATCGATACAGCCGATCTCGACCGCTGCACGCGGCTCGTTGTAGAGGATGCCGGTCCCGTGGCTGTCCTGCCGGAAGTGGCAATCGACGCAGTGCATCCCTTTCTCTAAATGAATGTCCTGCAGGTGAACAGCCTTGCTCCACTTGTTCGGGTCATCGGGGGCGATCGTGTTGCCGTCGCGGTCGAGCATGTTGCCCTTGCGGTCTTTCTTGTAAACGTTCTTGTAGATCCAGCCGTGACCGTGCGAATCGGCAAACTGCACGCGTGTGAGCTTGGAATTGAAATCGGCCGAACCCGTGTTCTGCAGGAAGACCGAGTCCGACCACAGACCGCGAAGGCTTGAGCCTTCGGGATTCTTGTCGAGCTTGCGCACCTCATCAGCCTGCGACGGGTTTATTTGCCCGCTCGAAGGATACATCGCCTTGCCATCCGATTCGTTGTCCCACCACATTCTTCCCAGATACGTCGCAACCATGTTGGTGCCCGGATGCATGTGGCACGTCATACACTGCGCGGTCGGTATCTGCGATGTGAACTGATGACGGATCGGATGACCCGGCTGATTTCGCGGGATGCTCGTGTCGGCCGACTGCGTGAAGCCCTGATTTCCCGCCGATGCATAGTGCCCCGAGGCGGCCTTGCTAGTATCGTTCGCGTAAACGACGTGACACGCGGTGCAGCCGGCCGAGCGATAATCGCCCGCGTGATCGTTGGTTCCGAGAAAGTTTAGTGTCGGGTCGAGAAGGCGCGTTTTCTGCAGACCGAGATAGACCGGATCAGTGCGGTTGTTCGTCCCCAAACCGCGAGGGCTGAGACCCTTGTCCGGCTTGCCGTTCTCTTCTTCTTTGTCGGGCAACCCGACGTCGAGCCGCCGTCGGCCGCCGCGCTCGAACACGCGCAGGATATTGCCCGGCTGCGAAATCTCCCAGCGCGGCAGCGGGCTCAGTGATGAAAGAAATCCCTTGAACGCCTGCTGGTCGCGCGTAGGTGTCGGGCTTTGGAACAGCGTCTGCGCGTTGCCGTCCTCGTTGTAGCTCTCGCCAAACTGCGTGTCCTTCAAGTGATAGCCGCCGTTGTTGTAGAGTGCCGCTCCCCAGAGCATCGCACCGTGGGCCATCATTGATCGCGGCACGACCGCGGTCTCGTCCGCGTGGCATTCCGCGCAAGTCTGGCTTATCACGCGAAAGTCGCCTGGATTGATGAACCGCACAAAGTCCCGGCTCTCTTTGTTAAGAAGCGTATTCGTCCGTTCGGGATTGCGGCTCGAACATTCGCCTTTTGCGTTGCATCCCCACTCTTTCGGGAATCGCGGCTGAACATGTGCGTCCTTCGCCGTGGTCGCGGCCGGATTGCCGCCGTGACACGCCGTGCAGCTCAGATCCTGTGCGTCCTTGCCGTCGACGAGCTTGTCAAAAACATCGCCGCGCGCATTGTAGCGATGCATCGGCTCGATGTTGTTGTGGCATTTGAGACACCCTTCGAGCTGCGGTGTCGGCTGAGATGCGGGCGCGCTGACCGCCGGACTCGCAACCGGCTGCGCAGGCGTCGGCCTCTGCGCCTCGACCGCCGTGCCGTTCCTCCAAAGGGCGGTGACGACCATCACACCAAAGATCGCCACAATAACCACCTTCAGCCGCGTTCGCCCGTCTTGTATTCCTCTACTTGTCACTTGTCACCCGTCACTTGTCACTTGTCACTAAAAGATGAGCTTCATCTGACTGAACAACGAATACTGCGGCTTGCTCGGCTCGACCACAAAGCCCGAGCAGAATGCCGGTATCGGGCAGTTGGCGCCGCGGTTGGTGTAGATGTCGCGAAAGCCTTTGCCCGCCAAAAAAAGGTTGCCGCCGAAAGTGAACGTAATGTTATTGATCAGGAGCGGCCGGTAAACGACACCGAGACTGAGGTCGAGGCCGATCTCGCGACGCACCGCCGGCTGGAACAGAACATATTCGAGCGGCTGCGTCTTGTGAAAGCGAAGGTAGTTCGCGTTAAAGATCGCCTTGACCGTCTGCGTCATCTCGCCGTCGACGCCGATGTTGTAGATAAAGATACCCGGGTTAACAAAGTTCGCCTGTCCCTC
>CAZSOE010000045.1:0-2375 GCA_964608335.1 uncultured Chloracidobacterium sp. | reverse complement strand
CACCAGGAACAGGCCCGGATTCACGAAGTTTGCCTGTCCCTCGGTCTTGCTCGATCTCAAAGACGGCAGCAGGCTGTTCGGCTGCACCAGCCCGATCTCGGTCGATACCAATCTTATTCCCTGGCGGTTCCAGTACGAGAATTGCCCGCCGGCAAAATTCGGGTCGTCAAGGATCGCGTCAAATCCCTTCGCCGTGTCATCGGTCGGGTTGTCGTCGCCAGACGCAAAAAAGAACGATGTGCGGAACCGCAGCCAGTCGCGATCGAGCGATGCCTCGACCGCCGCCATGTGCGCGCGGATATCGGTCTTGCGTCCCGCGATCGGGTTAAAACTGTCGTCGCCGAATGCAAAGTAATAATGATTCGAGAGGTTTAACAAACCGATGTGTCCGTCGCCGTTAAAGCCGACGTAGCCCGCCCGCACCTTGTGTTCGCGCGCGCTGCCGACAAGTGCGGGACGCACGAGGAAACCGTTCGTGTCGTAATGCGTGCGGCCGCGGTCGTCGTTGTACGCACCGACGGCCTGGACAGTGTAGCCCTTGGTCAGGAAGTCCTGGCGAAACAGATTGGCGATAAAAACGTTCTGGTTACGAAACGCGAATGCGTTCAGGTTCGAGTTCGTGTCCTTTTCGAGCTGGTGAAACCACGCGGCGTTGAACTGCAGCTTGTTATTCGCGAACGCGCCAAACGTGCGAACGCCAAGGTTGTTGTCCGAGTACAGAAAGCCGCGAAAGTCTGCCGTAAACGGCTGTATGCCCGCACGCACCGAAATGAAATCGTAATTATCGTTCGTGTCGACAAGCTTGACCTCGCCGAATGCTTCTTCGAGCGAGACGTGATAGTCCGTGCGGTTCGTGCCGCGGCGCACGTCGATGTTGACGATGCCGTTCTCGCGTGCGTTAAGGTAGTTGGGCAGGCTGAATGTCGGCGAGATCTTCAGCGCGAATGTGCGCGGGCGAAAGACGGTCTGCCCCTTGAAGAACTCGATCGAGAGCTGCAGAGTTTCGGCTATAGAAAAGCTCTCGGGGCGGCCAAAGAAGTAGTTGCTGTTCTGGTTTGCCGACGAGACGTTATTACCCGACGGCGTGCGTCGTATCTCAACGCCGGTCGTGCTGACCGCCGACAAGACGAGAAAATAATCGTCGCCGATGATCGGGTAATCGCCCTTGAGCACGTTGCGATCGTACGGGTTCCACCAGCGGCTCTTGCGAAACGGGATGTCGCGGCCGCGAGCGCCGGCGTCGCCATAGCGGTCGTACTCGGGAAATTCAAACCGCCAGCGGTCACGTACCTCGCGTGCGGTCGGAGCGGCAGGTGTCGCTCCTGGTGTACCTGCGGCGGGCGGGCGAACAGACGTGGCCGTCTGTTCTACGGCGAAATCGATCTTTCGCTCGCCGCCGTCGATGATCACATTCTCAAGCGTTGGGCATTTCTTCTTTGTCTCGTCGCAGATGATGTTGGCAAAAACGCCGTATTCGGTAGCCTTCCCCCGATCAAAACGCGCCTCGTACGGGGCCGCGACGGTTATTCGATACGCGCCGTTCTCGACGCGGATCGAATATCCCCCGTCCGGGCCCGTCTTCGCAGAATCTGTATCGGAATCTACCTGATTGGTCGCCGTAACGACGACGCCGGCCGCCGGTTTGCCATCCGCACCCGTCACCGTTCCGGTCAGCCGTCCCGACGACTGTCCGGCGGCCCCGACCGCGAGCACCAGGACAGCGGCAAACCAAAGGGTGAACGCCTTGCGACCCGACGACATAGACAAGCCTCAAATTCTATCGAGTGAGAATGATCGCCGTTACTGTCTGGATTTTTGCACATCGCGGACACTGTTGACAACGTGTCGGAACGCGGACGCCCAGTCGGAACACAGGCGGCCCCGTTCGCTCTGGAACCGCGGGCGTCCGCGGGAAGAGCAGACGGGAACCACCGACGGGTAAACCGACGCGCTGCGTCGTCTGGAATACAGTCGGGCGGACGGTTTGGCTATAGGCTCTGTCACCGGTAAACCGTGCCATGAGCATTCCGGGCGCGACGCTGGACGCAGCCTCATTCTTATTTTATTTCCTACGGCTGCGGTTGGCTGTCGCGTTCGGGATGCATTACACGGCGATGCCGCTCGGCGTGGTTTGGCGATGGCGGCAGTGGCGGCAGGTTCGCAACGCCGAGAAGGGCGTTTATCTGCGAGGTCATTGACCGGATCCGACCTGGCGGAAGGTCCGATCATTTGGCAGGGGTCGCGCTAATAACGCGGCCCTTTTTGCCATTGCCGTATTCCACGTCGTGTAAGACCCGATCCCCACACCGCTCGAACCGTTGGCCGCTGGATCTAACGCCACAAGATCGCAGGTCAGACCCCGGTCGCTTCTTGTC
>CAZSOE010000044.1:0-10030 GCA_964608335.1 uncultured Chloracidobacterium sp. | reverse complement strand
ATGGCTGAGTGTTGCCCGGATCCGTTCCTTGTTACTGCCGATCAGCTCATCCAGACCGGTTTCCTGAACCGGAGCATGGCCCTGGTTCACGAGGTCGATCGAGCGCTGATTCACATCCACGCCGATCACCTCGAACCCACGCGACGCGAAGGCGGCCGCCATGCTGGCGCCGAGCTTGCCTAAACCAATAACTGATATCTTCTCGTTCATTTGCTTTGCGATTTACCGACGGACAGACGCATCCACGCAGAGGTGCCAACCGAGCGTCCTTTCGAGGGTTCGAAAGATCCGCTTTGGCAGCAGCCGAAAGTACCACTCCATCTCATACTGATATTTGACGTACTCCGGTATGCGGTATGGGAATATATGTTCGACGTACACCCTGTCGATATCAAATCGATCGCCGATCAGGGTCCTGACCGAGTTCCTAGTGTACGAATAGGTGATCGGGCAGCCCGTTTGAGCTTCGGAATGTTTGGCGATGATCTCGCCCAATTCCCAAAACCGCCCTCGTTCCCTAAGCAGCATCGAAAGCACTTTCCACGAACGACGATGATAGACCATTACCTTCAGCCTGGAATCCTGATGTACGAAATTATCCGCGATCTGCTTGAGGATCCGGCGCGGATTAGGTGAATGATGGATAACACCGAACGAATAGACGAGGTCGAATTGTTCATGGGGTACGAAATCCGAAAGATGTTCTGCATTCGCTTCGAAGAAACGAACTCTATCTGCGAGTCCAAACACCTCGGCGCGGCGCCTTGCAAGTGCAAGCGACTCCGACGAAAGATCAACGGCGGTCACCTCGGCACCCGCGCGCGCGAAGTTGATCGTGTCGGTCCCGATGCCGCATCCGATCTCAAGCACCCTCTTGCCGCGCCACCGGTCGAAGTCCGCGAACGCCGGAATGTGGGGCTCGACGAAATACTTTCTGGCCTCGACCTGATCAAAGTATTCCTCGGTCCCGACCTCGGCTTGGGAATGTCGGATGTTGCACGGGCGCGCGTTCCAATAATCCCGGACTTCCTGGATCGGGATGTCGGCAAATGCTGTTCTCATAAGTTCAATTCGCTGACGGTGGAAACCGCACCCGGTGCGGGCATGGATGCGGCCAGCTGTCCCTCGATCCAGTGATATGTGGTCGCGAGTCCTTCCTCGAGCGTGACCGCCGGCTCCCAATCGAGGACCTCACGAAGCTTCGTATTGTCCGAGTTGCGTCCGCGAACTCCTTGCGGGCCCTCTACATAGACCTTCTCGATCTCAATGCCGGCGGCGCCCGCGATGATATCCGCGAGTTCGTTGATCGAGACCATTCGATCCTGCCCCAGGTTGAGCGGGTCGCTGAAGTCGGAATACATCAGCCGGTAAATCCCTTCGACGCAATCGGCAACGTAACAGAACGAGCGCGTCTGTTCCCCGTCACCCCAGATCTCGATCCTGGGGTCTCCGGTCAGCTTAGCAAGTGCGACCTTTCGACAAAGCGCGGCCGGCGCCTTTTCTCGCCCGCCTTCCCATGTGCCCTTTTCACCAAAGATGTTGTGGAAGCGCACGGTGCGCGTCTCAAGCCCGTGGTCCTCGCGATAGTGCATGCAGAGCCGTTCCGAGATGAGTTTTTCCCATCCATACGCGTCCTGCGGGTTGGCCGGATAGGCGTCCTCTTCTTTTAATGGGACAACGTCGGTCGTTTCCTGAAGATGCTCGGGATAAATGCAAGCCGAACTCGTATAAAGGTAACGCTCGATGCCATTCTCACGTGCGGCGTCGATCGTGTGCAGGTTGATCAGGGCGTTGTTGTGCAGTATCTGCGAGTGATTTGACGAAATAAAACCCATTCCGCCCATGTCGGCGGCCAGCGCGTAAACGTGATCGACACCTGTAGTCGCGCGAAGGCAATTCTCCCAGCGGCGAAGGTCGAGCAGTTCGAATTCGTCTGCATCGGTCGGCCCAAACTCCGGCATCTTCAGGTCAACACCGCGGACCCAATAGCCCTTTGCCCGCAGGAACGTAACAAGATGGCTGCCGATGAACCCGCCTGCGCCGGTCACAAGCACTCTGGTCTGTTTAGTCATAAGGTGCGAAGGATGCAGTGAGATCACTGCTGGGCTTCGTCGCCCGAGGCGTAACTGCCGCGGTCGTAATAGGCCTGGTAGTAGTAGTAGTTGTCCTTTCGGTTCAAGTTCACATTATTGAGCACGACACCGAACACACGAGCGCCGATCTCGGTCAAAAGCTGTCTCGACCGCCTGACGATCTGGCGCGATGACCGGCCCGCGTGCACGACGAGGATCACGCCGTCCACCATGGATGCGATCAGAACGCCGTCCGTGAATGAGGCTACCGGCGGAGAATCGATCACGACGTGGTTGAAGCGCTGCCCTAAGACACGCAGGATCTTGGCCATCTGCTCCGAACCGATAAGCTCGGCAGGATTCGGCGGTATCGGGCCCGAGGTGAGCAAATGCAGCTTTGTCCGCTCGTCGTATTTGATCGAGCTCGCAACCTCGCGATCGTCCAACTGGCTCGCGAGCAGCGTGCTTAACCCGACGCCGTTCTCGACACCGAAGATAGAGTGCAGACGCGGCCGTCGCATATCGGCATCCACGATCAGCACACGAGCCCCCGTTTGGGCCAAGCTGATGGCCGTGTTTGTCGCTGTTGTTGTTTTCCCTTCCGACGGCAGGCTGGACGTTATCAGGAGCGATTTCGGTGCGTGCCCCGCCGTTGACAGCAGGATCGATGTCCGAAGGTGTCGATATGCTTCGGCGAGCGAAGAGCGCGGGTCGGCGGATATCAGCAGCTCGGAATTTGGGTTGGCGTCGTCCCCATCGATCGCCCCGACGAGGAGCAGCTTGCGCTTCGGCATTGAATCCATCGCCGGAATGGCGGCCAGGGCAGGCAGCTGGAGGTAATTCTCGATCTCCTCCGACGTCCGGATCGTGTCGTCGAGATACTCGAGGAACAGCGCCAGACCCATTCCGAAGAGCGTCGAGAGAACAAACGCGGCGGCGACCGTCAGTAACCGGCGCGGACCTTCGGGCCGCTCGGGCGGGATCGCTATCTCGGTCACGCTGATGTTATTGTCCGATCCCTGAGCTGCGACATCGTTTCCGCTGACCTGTTTGCGGAGATTGTCCAGGAAGCCGCGATTCGTCTCAATATTCTGCTGGAGTAGCTTAATATTGACCGCACTCTGATTCTGCCCCTGCGCCTCGTTGTACTGCTTGTTAAAATCGGTGCGGATCTTGTCTTCTTCGCTGCGTGCCTTGAGATATTTCGTGCGCAGGTTCTCAAGCAGGGCCTTGGACGCGCGCTCGATATACAGGTCTTTTTCCTTAAGGAAAGTAGCGGAGGCGGCGTCGATCGACTTCTCGTAGCTGTTGATCTGGGCGTCGACCTCGCGTATCTCCGGGGTATTTTCCTGATAGATCTCCAGTTTTTGAGCCTTTTGCTGGCGCAGGTCGGAGATTTTCGCAATGATATCGCGCTTGAGGCTGGAAATATTATTCTCGCGCTCGGTGATGTAACGACCGACCTGCTCTTCGGCGAGTGCGCGGAGTTTGTCGGGAGATCCGCTGATGGTCAGGAAATAAGCCTCGGCGTCTTTTCGTTTGTTCTCGGCATCAAGCAGAGCGCGGTTCAGACCCGATAGACGCTCGATCACGATCGTCTGCTCACCCTCGGTCTTCAGAATTCCCGCATTTCGCGTGAGCTCAACGAGCTTTTGTTCATCCGATTGAATGCCCGACTGCAGCTCGGCGATCCTTTCCTGAAGAAAGTCGTTTGTTTTCCGGCTCGTCCCCGAACGCTTTTCCTGGTTCATTACCGTAAAGGTTTCCGCGACCCAGTTGACGACTGACGCAGCTAATTCGGGATTGTTGTGCCGGTACGCGATCGAGATGAGCCGCGTGTCCTTGACGGTCGCGCGCGATTCGCGCACGGGCTCGATCTCAAGGCTCTTTTTTATGACCTCGACAAACGGTGCAAGCCTTATCGCCTCGGCGATCTCTTCGGATGTTGCGAGCTGGGAATTCGTGCCGGGAGTTTCTTGTTTCGGTGCCGGTTTATCGTCGGTCGCCAGACCGATCGATTTGAGAACCGAGCGCCACGCGGAGGTGGACCCTTCGACGCGGGCCTGCAGAAAGTCCTTATTCGAATCGAGGTCGCGCTCCTTTATCACTCGCCGCAGAAGCGCGTCGCTCCAGAGAAGCTGCAGTTGCGTGTTGAAATACGCCGGGTCCGGATTGGATAACGCCCGCTGGCGATCGTTCGTTATCAGATCGGGGTTGATCTGTTCCAGATCGACCTGGACCATTGCGTGGGCCAAAAAAACGTTGGGCCGACGGGCCATATAGATCGCCGCAAGCGTCGTGGCAAGCACAGCGATCCCGATCACAAGCCAAAGCCGCTTGCGAATAGCGCGCCAGTAATCGAGGAGCTGCGAGCCCTCGGCTTGCCGATAGGTCGGATAACGGGCCGCAGAAATAGCCTGCGCGTCGAACGGCCGTTCAAGCTCCGTCGCATCGCTAAGGGGGTTTCGGATGATCTCGCGCGATTCTTTCATAAGCCGGGCCTAGGGGAAGCGATATGCCGCGCTGGGCACGGTACTTTTGATCGAGTTGGCGATGCCGTTCAATATCGACTTGACCCGGTCCTCTGATACGGCAACTATATCGTTCGGCTCAAGGATCGGGTCCTTTGCCTTTCCTTTATCGATCTGGTTCAGATCGAACACAAGTTCGTCACGCTCTGCCTTTCCGGGCACCTGCCGCAGTACGCGTATCTTGTCCTTTTTTGCTGCGGACCGGAGGCCCTCGGCCGAGACCAAAGCCTGGGTCAGGGTTATCGGTTCGCGCACCTTTATCATTCCCTGCCGGTTGACGTTGCCGTAAACATAAATGATGTCCGTGTCCAGAACGTAGATGACATCACCCGGCTCCATCCAAAGCGTTTTGCGTCCTTCGCGCACGTCGGTGATCTTATAATCCATCACCGCAACCTTGTCGCCATCGGTCGCATCTCCCTGCTCGCGGCAACTGGTCGCGCTTCCGGTACGGGCGACGAGCAGCCGCGTACCGGCTTCTTTACTCGGGCCGCCGGCCATAGCGAGCATTTCGAGCAAATGGTAACGGCGGTTCATAAAGACGGGGCCCGGCTTTTCGACGGCGCCGATGATCATAACCGATTGCGATCGCTGCTCGGCGACGAGCACGCTAACCTGCGGGTCCTTCAGATATTTTTCTTTATATGCGGTCTGGATGTCATCGGCGAGCTCGCGTTCGGTCTTGCAAACCGCGACGACCGGTCGTTCAAGCCTGAAGAGTGTGATCGTGCCGTTGGGATTCACCGCGATCCTCTGATCGAGTTCCGGGTGGCGGAACACCCGCACATGAAGGATGTCCTGAAAACCTATCCGATACCCGTCGGTACGGTTGGTCATTCCCGCAACCAGGGTGTCGGGTGGCGCACTCGTCGGTTCCGGTCGCGGGGTCCCGTTTTGCCCGAACCCGACGCCGCACAACAAAATGACGAAGGCTGCGGTGGTCCTAATACTTCTCATAAAAACCCTTACTTCCATATCGGGCGAGTCCGATCCCGCCCGTAAACCTTGCAAACGATAATATTAACAAAACGCTCGGGCCTTGGAAACACAAAGTTTGAAATTAGGGCTGTTTTAGCTTAACTTTGACCCACACAGCCGCGACCGGTACGAACATGCAAAATGCGACGCCGATGCTTCGGCAGTATCTCGAGATCAAGAAGCTTTACCCGGGAACGATCCTCTTCTTCCGACTCGGCGACTTCTACGAGATGTTCAACGAGGACGCGCTGGTCGGTTCGCGCGAACTCGAGATAACGCTAACCGCCCGGCAAAAGGATTCGCCCAACCCGATCCCGATGTGTGGGGTTCCTTATCACGCCGCCTCGTCCTACATCGCGCGCCTCGTCCGCAAAGGCTACCGCGTCGCGATTTGCGAACAGACCGAGGCGGCGGGCAAAGGGACAAAGCTTGTGCGACGCGAGGTCGTCCGGGTCATCACGCCGGGAACGGCGATCGATCCGCAGCTTGTTGAGGCGAATGATTCGGTCTACCTAGCGGCCATGTCAGAGAGTGGCGACACTCTCGGGGCAGCCTTCCTCGAATTATCTTCAGGACACTTTTTCGCGACCGAAGCGTCCGGTCCTGCGGCGCGGCAGCGGATCTGCGAGGAGATCGCGGCGAATTCGCCCAAGGAACTCCTCTACCCGCGATCGGCGGCGCGATCGGTCCGCGACCTGGTCGGGGCAAGCGGTCGAACGACGGAAGGACTTTTCGATAACAGCCAGGCCGATGGCGCCCCGGACCCGCAGATGAGATTGACCGAGCTTGACGACGATGATTTTGACGCGAGGAATGCGGTGCGGCTGCTGACCCGCCAGATGGGCGTCGCGACGCTTGCGGGTTTCGGCCTCGAGGGACACACCCAAGCGACGCGGGCGGCTGGTGCCTGTTTGAAATACGCGCTCGAAACGCAAAGGGCCACGGCCGGCCATATTTCCGAGATCGCCTATTCGGAATCGGCCGATCACATGGTGCTCGACGGAGTGACCCTGCGGAACCTCGAAGTGTTCGAATCGCGCGGCGAACGTTCGAAGAACACGGTCTTCGGCGTGCTCGACGAAACTGTGACCGGGATGGGCGCCCGGCTCCTGAAGCTCTGGCTCATGCGGCCGTCACTCAAGCGTTCCGAGATCGAGACGCGGCTGGCGGCCGTAACTGAACTCACGGGCACGATCCTGCGCGAGAAGCTCCGGTTCCTGCTCAAGGAGGTTCGCGATCTCGAGCGTCTTTCGGGTCGCCTGAATCTCGGTACCGCCTCGCCTCGCGATCTGGTCGCCCTGCGAACGTCGCTCGGCCAGGCTCCGCTGATCAACGCCGCGCTGAGGGACGTTCGCTCACTGCTTCTTCAGGTGCTCTCCGAGAACATCTTCGAGCTGCCCGAGATCACCGGCTTGATCGACCGCGCGATCGTCGACGATCCGCCGGTCAACCTTGCCGATGGCGGCGTGATCCGCTCGGGCTACGATGCCGAGCTTGACGAGCTTCGGTCGATCTCGAGTTCGGGAAAACAGACAATCGCCGGCTTTGAGGAGACCGAGAGACAGCGGACCGGGATCGCCAACCTAAAGGTCCGGTTTAATAACGTTTTCGGTTATTACATCGAGATCTCGAAGTCGAATGTGCCACGCGTTCCCGGCGATTACGAGCGACGCCAGACGCTCGCGAACGCCGAACGCTATACGACACCTCAGCTAAAGGAGTGGGAGCAAAAGGTGCTCGGGGCCGAGGAACGGATAACCCAGCTCGAAACCGACCTGTTCCGCCGTGTCGTGACCGATGTCTGCGCGGAAACCAGAAAACTCGGATCGACCGCCCGGGCTCTTGCAATGCTCGACGCCCTATGCGGCCTGGCCGAGACGGCGGCACGGCGCAATTACGTTTGCCCGATTCTGCATGACGGCGACGAGATCGAGATCAGGGCCGGACGTCATCCAGTGGTTGAGGTTAGCCTCGGTAATACATTCATTCCAAATGACATAGTGCTTAACAATTCGACCGACCGGCTGCTTGTCATCACGGGCGCGAACATGGGCGGCAAATCGACTCTGCTGCGTCAAGTGGCGATCATCCAGGTCTTGGGGCAGATCGGTTCCTTTGTACCCGCTACAGCCGCCCGCCTGCCGATAGTGGACCGGATCTGGACGCGTGTTGGTGCATCGGACGATCTGGCGTCGGGCCGATCGACGTTCATGGTCGAGATGACCGAGACGGCGCAGATCCTGCATAACGCGACGGCGCGGAGTCTGATCCTGCTGGATGAGATCGGGCGCGGCACGTCAACGTTCGACGGGCTTTCGATAGCGTGGGCGGTTGCCGAATATCTTCACAGTTCGCCTGAACATTCGGCGAAGACACTTTTCGCGACGCATTACCACGAACTGACCGAGTTGGCCGAGAACCTGCCCGGCGCTAAGAACTACCAGATCACCGCGACCGAACGAGACGGTGAGGTCGTCTTTCTCCACAAGCTCGAACCCGGCAAAGCCTCGAAATCTTACGGTATCGCGGTCGCAAAGCTTGCCGGACTGCCCGTCAATGTGATCGAACGGGCAAAGAGCGTCCTCGAAAAACTTGAAAAGTACGAGCTTGCCGTCTTCGCCGACGAGAACCGACAAGGCCTTGCGAAAGCAGCGGCCGGCCGTGCGGCGTCGCAATACTCCCTCTTCGCCGTTACGAACGAGACCGCGATCGACGAGCTACGCACAGTGGACGTTGACAGCCTTTCGCCCGAGGAATCTCGTGAGCTACTCGGGCGTGTAAAGGCCAAGATCGTATAAGGACCAAATTGTTATGAGCGGGAGACGCAATTTCCTCAAGGCATCTTTATTCGGCATCGTTGCCGGACCTGCGTCGATCGCATCGGTCGGCGCGGCCGAACGATTTCGAAGGCCCGTTGTTGTCTCGACCTGGGACAGCGGCCTTCGTGCAAATGCCGCAGCGTGGAAGGTCCTCGAAAAGGGTGGTCGCGCGCTCGACGGAGTTGAAGAGGCCGCTCGTCAGGCAGAGGACGAGAAGAGCTGCTGCGTCGGTCTTGCGGCACTACCCGACCGCGACGGTTTCGTCACGCTCGACGCGTGCATTATGGACGAGCGTGCGAACTGCGGTGCGGTTTCTTTCATGCAACGCATAAAGCACCCGATCTCAGTCGCGAGAAAACTGATGGAGACAACGCCGCACGTGATGCTCTCGGGCGAAGGAGCGACAAGGTTCGCCCTTGAGAACGGCTTCCCACTCGAATCGGCAACGCTCTCACCCGAGTCGGAAAAAGCCTGGAAGGAGTGGCTGAAGAAATCGGAATACAAACCGAAGATCAATATCGAGAACCAGAAGCCCGGCCAGGTCTCGCAATTCGCGCCGTATTTCTTTGAGGACGGCTCGCCCAATCACGACACGATGGGCACGATCGCACTCGACGCAAAAGGCGAGCTTTCCGGCGCGGTAACGACGAGCGGCATGGCGTACAAGATACACGGCCGCGTCGGCGATTCGCCTATCATCGGTGCGGGATTGTATGTCGATAACGCGGTCGGGGCGGCAACGAGTTCGGGCGTGGGCGAAGAGGTCATTCGCATCTGCGGCACTCACACCGTCATCGAACAGATGCGCTTCGGCCGCAGTCCCGAGCAGGCGTGTCGCGAGGCTGTCCGCCGCATCGTCGATCGCGACCGCGCAAAGGCTAACTCGCTGCAAGTCGGTTTCGTCGCGATCTCAAAGACGGGCGAGGTCGGCGCGTTCGCCATACAGAAAGGCTTCAGTTACTCAGTGACGAATGTCGATCTTCCGTCCGGAAAGGCTTTTCACTCAAAGAGTCTTTTGTAGGTCACTCCTGACGAGGAAGTTGCTCGCCGGAGTAAACATGAAAGTGAAGGTGTTTCGAATCCTGGTATTCGCCGAGATTCGTCAGAATTCTGGCCGCTCCCTTCTCGGCGACTACCCTCTTCGCGACCAGCCGTATCACCTCGAACAATTCGGCGAGCAGAGCGTTGTCATCGTCCGTCATCGTCAGTAATGACGACACGTGCCGCTTCGGAATCACGACGATGTGCGTTTCCCAAAACGGCCGCGTGTGGTGGTATGCGAGTACGTTTGCCGACTCGTGTACTCTGTTCACGGCGGTCCGGCCGCTTAGCACCTCGTCACAGTAGAAGTCCTCGGTCATAACGACAAACTTTAATCGAACCTCGGCGGCTGGTAAACTCGAAAGCTGGTTTTTTCATTGATGAGCGAAACATTCCGGGGTCTTTCCCTTGCGCAAAAGGTCGGGCAGCTTTTCTTTGTCGGCATTCCGGGACCGGGAGCGGACGCCGCGACGCGTGAGCTTCTCGATGACGTCTCGCCGGGCGGGATCTGTTTGTTCGCCCGCAATATTCGCGAGGCCGCACAAACGCGCGAGCTTCTTGACGAGCTGCGATCGCTTTTGCCCCTTGA
>CAZSOE010000043.1:3068-10629 GCA_964608335.1 uncultured Chloracidobacterium sp. | reverse complement strand
AAGGCTGATCCAGTGGGTCCTCCGGCTGAACTTCTGATCCCCTTTGGAGTCGAGTTGCGAGGCGTTGCCGCTTACGGGCAACGCCTCATTTTCGTCTGAGGGTCGAACCGGGTAAGGCGCCGGTCACCTTTTCACCGTCCCACACGCGGACGCCGTTCACCAGGACAAGCCGGACGCCCGAGGACAATGTTTGTGGCGCGGCAAACGTTGCGTTGTCTATCACAGCGGCCGGATCGAAGAGCACAAGGTCTGCCCTCATTCCCTTCTTTATTACGCCACGATCTTTGAGTCCGAGCCGTTTTGCGGGCATCGCGGTCATTTTGTTGACCGCTTGCTCGAGGTCGAGCCATTTGTTCTCGCGAACAAATCGCGCAAGGACGCGGGTGAAGGTCCCCGCCCCTCGCGGATGGCGGCTGCCGATGCCGCCGTCGCTCGAGACCATCACCCAGGGCCGAGCATAGAATGCCTTAACGTCGTCTTCGTTCATCGAGTTACACACTATGCCCGCGCCGCCGTTCTTGACGATCTCGATATAGATATCGACGGGCGAAGTATTTTTTGTTGCCGCGATCTCGGCAAGCGTTTTCATTTCATACGCGCGGTTTGCTGCGTGGCTCGTGATCAGCACCTTGTCCGCTCCGCCTACGTTCGTCAGGCTCTTTTCGATCTCGGGGCGATCATCGTGCCTTCGACTCGGCACTAAGACAGTGATCGTCGAGGCCCAGGCCGTGTATGGATAGGCATCGGCAGTCACGTCCTGACCGGCCTTTTTTGCGGCCTCGATCAACGCAATGGCCTCTGCCGACTTGCCCCACACATTTCGATTGCCCATTTTTATGTGCGAGATCTGGACAGGCAGCCGCGCTTCGCGGCCTATCCGTATCGCCTCTTCCATTGCTGCCATGAACCCTTCCTCCTCATCGCGGATGTGGCTCATATAAATGCCCTTGTATTTGGCCGCGATCTTTGCCAGCTCGATCAGTTCCTCGGTCGTTGCCAAAAAGCCAACGTCGTACTCGAGGCCGGACGACAAGCCGAACGCGCCTTCCTTCATCGCCTGCTCGACAAGTTTTACCATCGCAGCGATCTCGTCTGAGGTCGCAACTCGTTTGTAGTCGTCTTTCAGCACGGCCGTTCGAACGGTCGCATGGCCGATGAACGAGCCGACATTGACCGCGACCTTCCCGTCGAGCTTTCCGAGGTATTCTGCCAGCGGCCAGGGACTGCCGCCGTCGGGACCGACAAGGACGGTCGTGATCCCTTGCGAAACCTGATTTGCCGCCGTGCCCTCGCGGAGCAGTCCCGATTCGGAATGATTGTGGATATCGATAAACCCGGGGGCCAGGACAAATCGCGACGCATCGACGACCTCATCGGTCTTCGACGCCTTTATCTTCCCGATCTTATCGATCTTGCCGTTCCGTACCCGGACATCGCCTCGAAAACCGGATTTGCCGGTGCCGTCGATGATCAGGGCATCTTTGAATAACCAGCTGGTAGTTTGGCCAGCAGCCAAGGGCGGGAACAGCGCGAGGACAAAAGCAACAGCAATAATTCGAGGTTTCATGTTGTCGAGATATTATGAGAAATCGGCCCGTGTGTCCATCGGCTTTTGACCTCGGCGGGCGAGAAAACTAGAATCAGAAGATTCAGGAGAGGCACAATTGAGCGAAAAACAATTTGACGGACGGTCCGCGATCGTTACGGGCGGGACACGCGGGATCGGGCGCGCGATCGTTCTGGAGCTTGCGCGCCGCGGGGCCAATGTCGCGTTCAATTATTCAAGAAGCGCGGACGAGGCCGATGTATTAAAAGGCGAAATCGCGGCGCTGGGCGTGAAGACGTTCGCGGCGCAGTCCGATGTTGCGAACACCGAAGCCGCCGGAGAATTTGTCAAAGCGGTCGTGGGCGAGTTCGGAACGGTCGACTATCTGGTCAACAACGCGGGAATCACCCGGGACCAGTTGATCCTCAGGATGAAAGAGGACGACTGGGACGCGGTGATCGACACTAACCTCAAAGGGGCGTGGAATTTCTCAAAGGCCGTACTGCGGCCGATGATGAAGAACGAGCGCGGAGGCTCGATCCTGAACATCTCGTCAGTCTCGGGCATCGTCGGAATGCTCGGGCAATCGAACTATTCCGCATCAAAGGCGGGCATGATAGGCCTGACAAAATCTCTTGCGAAGGAAGTTGCAAGCAGAAACATCACGGTCAATGCCCTGGCGCCCGGAATGATCGAAACCGAAATGACGAGCGAGATGAATGCGGATTTTCGTGAAAAGATAGTCGCCGCGATCCCGCTCGCCCGCCTCGGGAGCGTTGCCGAGATCGCCGAGATCGCCTGCTTCCTGTTGTCCGACTCGGCCCGGTACATCACTGGTCAGGTTGTGGCCGCCGATGGCGGGCTTGCGATGTGATCCGTCGCGTTTCTAACGCGCGCCACGGTCGGGGATCTCAAACCATTGCGACACACTGCCGATCTTGCCGCTTTTTGTGTCCCGGACGGCGATCCGCAGGAGATATAGTCCGGGCTTCAGTTTCGCGTAATAATCACAGTCGATCTTTCGCCCGCCGACCTCTGAAAGACGCGTGCTCGGCACCCTGACCTCGAGGGGCGTCCGGAACGCACGCTCCTGTTTGCCGTCGGAGTTATAAACCAAGGCGAGGATCTCGAGCGCGGCCACGGCCATTTCACCCTCGCGGCCGAATTCAACGCCTTCAGCATCGACCTTCACCAGGGCCGCCCATGTCGGCCCGTCGCCCTGCGGCTCGTATGCACGCGTGGAGAGTTCGGCCCTGAGCCCGAGAAGGGGAGCCTGCGACATCGCGGCTGCGACTAGCTTTTGTTCATCGGTCCGGTCTTCGGAGACCGTTTTCGCCGTCGAGGTCTTGCGCGTGTCCGGCTGCAGATCGAGGTATCCCGCATGTACGCGAACGGTCAATTCGGGCCGGCCCTTGACCGAAACGTCGATACGTCTAAGCTTGGCCAGGTTCTCGCCCCCTGCCTGCGGCTGCCAGGCAAGCAGATAGTACGTGAAGGCTTCGCCGGTGATCTTTCGGAAGCTTCCGGCGATGTCGTTGGTGTTCCTTACGAACTTGCCGCCCGTATTCTCGGCCACGAACGCGAGGCCGTCCTGGCTCTCGGAACGGTTAGCCGCCTGAATTCGGAACGCGGTGTTGGGCGTCGCGCGGGCCCTAAGGACACCCGGGTTAGCAGGCGGGCGATTTGCGGCATCTACAAGCGGGCCGCTCGGAAGTTCGGCATCCAGCCCCTTGGCGTCGAATGAGTAGATCACCGTGTTCGACCGAGCCGCCGCATCGGTTATGCGATTCATGTGACGCTCGGTCTCATTGTTAGCCGGGTCGAGCAGAAAGCCGTCCGAAATGAAGTAGATCGCCTTTCGCCCCGGAAAAGGCGCGGCCTGCCGCGAAGTTACCTGCAGGGCGTTGAGGGTCAGGTTCGTAACCGTCGCGGCCTTGGTGAGTATCGCTTTAGATTTCGAGATCACCGCGCTGTGAGCCATGCCCGGGTGCATCCCCGGATTTGCCCTAAGCATCAGGTCGACAAAGACATCCGTGACCTCGCGGTCGAGCCGATCGATCATCTGGGCCTCGTACTCGGTCATCGGGGGCGGCGATGCATCGTTAGCCGAGATGCGGTTATAAACCAACCGCGCCACGGCGGCGCGGAGCACGTTTTGGTCGGTCGTAAATTGTCCCAAAAAGCCGACCTTGCCGCCCGTCGAAACGATCGCGACGCGGTCGCCCGGAAGCATTTGCTCGTCGATGAACTTCAGGATCAGCAACCTCGTGCGATTCATGCTCTCGTGCGAGAGGTGAAGGTCGTCCACGACGAAGGCGAGCGTCCTGCCGAGGCCAGGGAGTTCGGTGACCGGTGCAACTGTCGTGGTCGAAGGCTTTCCCCCGTCATTCGGCGCATTTTCCGAGCCGATCGAGACTTGGTTAAAGAATTCCGCCGGTACAGGCTTGCCGTCTACGCGAAGAACAAGATCGTCCTTCCGTAGACCGGTTATGAACTCGCCATTCTTGTTTACGACTGAGACTCCGATCTGAAGCAGGTCGGAACTGATGCGAAGCACATCGTCGTCCGCCTTCTTGCTTGTAGGTGTCGGATCAGGCTTTGCCGGCTGTTGCGCGCGGAGAGGATAACACCCGGCAACAAGCGTCACGACGAGGACCGCAGACCCAAAACGAACAACTTGCCGGATCATAGGTAAAACTCAGGGGCTTAACGAACGTTGCCGCGAGTGTAACATATATTGAATAATATTTGCCTTAGATCTTGTCTATTCAGGAGAAGTCGCAGCGGATCCCTTAATGCCTCGCATCCGGGCACATCAGCACGTCAACCCGTTGGCACCATATTTTCGAGCGGCACCTCAGCCGGTGGATATCGCGAAGGTATTTGCGCGACCCAGTAACCCCTTGCACCTCGATCTCGGTTCGGCTCGCGGTCGATTCTTGTTGCAAATGGCTGCGATCGAACCCGAGTGGAACTTTTTGGGCGTAGAGATCCGCGAGCAACTTGTAACGGAAGCGAACCGCGTCGCACACGAGCGCGGCGCGGAGAACCTTCATTTCGTATTCTGCAACGCTATGCTGTGGCTCGATCGGCTGCTGGCGGACGTGCCTGCCGGACTTATTGAGGTAGTTACGATTCATTTTCCCGATCCGTGGTTCAAGAAGAAACACGCCAAGCGAAGAATGGTAACGCCCGAGCTGATAGCCGCGTTGGCTGCGAAGCTAGCGCCGGTGGGACGGGTCTTCTTTCAGACCGACATCGAGTTTTTGTTTGATGAGGTCTGCTGTTCGTTCGTGGAGAGCGGCGATTTCATCTTTGCTGCGGATGCGAACCTCGGCTTCCCTGTAAAGACCGAGCGCGAACGGGCGGTTGAAGCAAAAGACGTGCCGGTTTTCCGGCAAACTTTTAAGAAGAAATAGGAAAGGGCCGGTTTACCTCCGACCCTTTCATCCAGTTGGTTATCTAACGGCGATCCGTCACCAGGTTATTTCAATATCGTACTCATCCGAGCCTCCGGATGGGTCGAAGACCTGGATGATCGCTGTGTAGTCATTGTTTCGTGACGGCTGCTGCAGCACGCTGACGGTGCCGCGGCCACTCCTCTTACGGACATTGACCGAGCCCGGGCGACGGGCTAGCGAGCCGTTCATATCAAAGCTCACATTCCAAAGCCCGGTCCCAGCAGTGTCTTCCGACTGGACATCGTCGCCATAGATGATGATGTTTACCGTTTGATCGACGCGCCCGCGCCAGCGGACGCTGCCCGACCGATACGGTTCCTCTGCGCCGCCGCCCGCACCGGCCCACGAGATCTCGACAGAGTAATTATCGGATCCGCCCCGGTTATCTGTGACCTGGATGATAGTTGTGAAATCATTCGATCGGTTCGGTTGCTGAACAACATCACCTCGCCCGCCGGCCTTCCGTGCGCTCACCGTTACCGCCCGACGCGGCAGCGAGCCGTTGACGTTCATGTAGGTCGTCTGCAGCCCGGTTCCGCTGACATCTTCGGCCCGGATCGTGTTGCCCCGAATGATGATATTAGCGCGGTCATCGACCAGGCCTCGCCACGAAGCTGTCCCCTGAGCCCCGCCTGTTCCGGGGTAGCCCGGATACGTGGGGAATCCGCCCGCGACCGGAAAATCGTACCTGCGGCCGCGGTTGTTGAAACCGTCATCGTAGCCCTGCTGAAAATAGAGAGAGATCGTCGAATCGTAACGCGGAGCATCGCCCATCGACCGACCTTGCTGCCCAAATCTTCGATCATTTTGGCCGATGTTGTAGCCCGAGTCGTACGCGCTGCGCTGCGAGGAAGTCCAGCGCACCGTTGGCCTTACGCTGTCGTAGCCAGCGTTGTAACCATCGCGATAGAAGTTCTCATACTGATTTGCGCCCGAAAACTTGTTCCGATAGCGGCGATAGTCATTGCTGCGGTTAGCGCGACCGTCGGACGCGCCGTCCTCATAACCTTCGTCGTAAAATCCACACCGGATCGGCGACGCCGTGCTGCGATCGCACTGGGCCGCAACGGTCATCGCGCCAAAAGCGACCGTCAGAGATAAGACTGTCAAAAATAATGCCTTCTTCATTGGTAACTCCTCCTCGGATAGTTAAACGGCACCGGCCTGAATTCGCCGGCGCCCATTTGATGAAATGATGTTTATCGGTGATGCCAACTTTTTTGCCGGGGCTCAACCCCAGCGTTTCTCTTTCTGAAATCGCTTGACGATCATGCCTCGTCGCAGGCGCGGGAGGTGATCGATAAAGAGCTTCCCGTCGCAGTGGTCCGTTTCGTGGAGAAAGGCGCGAGCGGCGTAACCGGTAGCCTCGCGCTCGAACCACTCGCCGTTTTCGTCCTGCGCGCGAAGCCGCGCTTTCTCTGCTCTTGGGACAACGGCCGGGACCTTGCCCAGCGAAAGGCAGCCTTCCTGCCCCGATTGTTCGCCTTCGGTTCCGATGATCTCGGGGTTGGCCGCGACCAGCTTGACGCCCTCGCAGTCCATCACAAAAAGCCTCAAGCTGAGTCCGATCTGCGGAGCCGCCAGTCCAACGCCCTCAGCGTCATACATCGTATCGAACATGTCGGTGCAGAGTCCGGCGAGCTTCTCATCAAATTCGACAACAGGTTCCCCTTTTTTCGCTAATACTTCTGCGGGATACTCGACGATCTTCCTAATACCCATTCTCAACGCGGTATCACGCCCGAGCGCGCTTCACGCCTGAAAGTGCGCCGTGCATTGAACCCCTTCTCCTGCCGCGCAAGACATTCCCAGCAAACGATACGAGACTCATTGGCCGGGGTGATAAAGACGTTGTAATGTTCGACCTCGCGGTCGCACTCAACGCATCTCGATGTTGGCTTGGACGTCAGCTTCTGGTCGATCGAAAACGGCATCACTTTCGCTTGAGCAGATAAACCTTGGTCAAATAAAACTCCTTTTCTATCTCAATAGTGTAGTTTGCGGCGACGTGGTTTTGCAAAGAGGTGCAGGCAGGGCTCGCGAGGCATTTTTCGTTGAGGACAAGCCAGATAAACTCTGCATCCGCGGGGATCTCGGCAATAACGAACTGGGACTCGGGCTCGAGGCTCTCGGGCGTGCCCGGGGCCGCATAATAGATATGAAAATCGAAATACCGCTCGTCGGGAAGTATCCGGTTCACTCCGTGATAGTGATACGGGAGCGAAAGCGCATAGAAGGGCGTAAAAACGACGATCGGCTGACCCGGAGATTCGTTCTTCTCGATAAACTCGCCGACGCGCGCCCAATCACCCCGTTTTGTTGCATTAGGATAGAGCGTCGCCGTCGAGTAAACGAACGCGGCAAGTACGACCGCCGCCGCGGTCACAACGAGCGTGCGCAGGATCCGTTCGTTTACACCGGAGCAGAGGTCCGAGATGAGATATGCCAGCCATATGATCAATGGTACGAATATGACCGAAGCGTGCCTGAGCGCGATATAGTCCGTCCCGACGAAGAACGAGGCGAGGAAAAGCAGGACTGCGACCGTACTGAC
>CAZSOE010000043.1:503-2968 GCA_964608335.1 uncultured Chloracidobacterium sp. | reverse complement strand
TTCCTGAGCTCCATTCCCAAGGGCAACAATGCTGCGCCGGCAGCCAACATCAGAATCAGGTAACGCACGGCTTCGCGCGCCCGGCCGACGGCCAGGAGCGAGACAAAGAACCCCGCGAGCAGAAAGCCCAGATAGTAGTTCGTATAGAGCGCGATGACCGTGGCAATGAGGAACCAGACTTTGTCGCGAAGCCTCGCCCCCTCATCCATGAATGCACTCAGGAACAGGCGGATCAAGATGATCGAGAGAAGAATGACGATGGAGTAAACGCGGATCTCGAGGCTCGCCCAAAATAGGAATGGGTGGAGCGCGAAGAAAGCAGTTGCCAGAAGCGCGGCTCGTCGGTTGAAAAGGCGTTCTGCCAACCCGGCAAACAGCCAGATGGCCACCGCGCTCGGTATCACCGAAAAGAGACGGGCAAAAAAGATCGACCCGTCGATATAGCGCCAGACACTGAGAACCCAAAAATAGAGCGGCGCCTGTTTCTGCTCGGCCGCGGCGGTGCGGAGGGCGTTAAGAAGCCCGTTCTCGGTCGCGTAAAGGGTCGAGCCTTCGTCGGCCCAAATGTTCAGGTGGTAAGCAAGCGGAAGTGCGACCGCCAAATGAAGCGCGATCAGACAGATGACGATCAGGCGTCGCCGATCACGTGAAACTGTCGCTGTCGTGTCCGAGGTCAAGCTTTCTCAAGCTGCATTCTGTCGGCCTCAGGCTCGAGTGTTTGGCGCGCGATCTGGCAATGCTGCTGCATGCTCACAACGTCGTAGTGCTTTGTCAGCGATGCGATCACACCGTCGAGGAATTCGATCTTCTTCGGTCCGGTCACGTTCATTCCCGGAAAGAACTTAAGTTCCGAAACATCCTCGCCGCCAAGAAAATCGAGCGGATGCAAAAGGAATGACGGAGCCGTTCTCGTCCCCCGGCACGCCGCCAGGGCCGCCCGCCAATATCCGCGGGCGAGGGCCGGCGAATACGAAGCTAAATATATCAAATAGCTGGCGTGGACGGGTGTCTTGGTGAGTGGAAACGTAGTGACCGGTATTTCGACGAGCGTGCGGCCCGCTGCCTCGATAAGACTCGGATGCAGCGTATGAAATCCGTCCGACGCCTTCCCGTACAGTCGCTTCAGCCGTTCGCGCTCCTCAGCGGACATCCCGGGCGACTTGAGAAAATAGAACGCACGTGCCAGCGGTGCGATATATGTCGGCAGTAGCGAGCAATCATAGTCGTATCCGCGTTCCCCGAGCACCTCGACCACCGTCGGACTTAGACTGTATCCTGGCCCGCGAAATCCGGTTGGTCGCTTTCCCGTAATCGCTTCCAGCGCGGCCTCGGTCTTTTCGAATTCAACGACAAGCTCATCCTTGGAATAGAGATGAAGCCACGGTTCATGACGGAAACTGTGGTTAGCGATCTCATGCCCGGCTTCAACAATAGCCCGGATCGCGTCCTGATTCTTTTCAAGCGCCGCGTCCTGCCCGATAATGAAGAAGGTTATGCGCAGGTCACGTTCTCGCAGAAACGTAAGTATCCGCGGAACAACAATGTCGAGGTACGAAGGAAACTCCTCCCAACCTGCGTCACCGTGGGTCTTCATATAAGACCACTGGTTGTCGAGGTCCAATGAAAGACTGGCGATCATAGCGGCAGTTCGCGGAATGCACGTTCGGCAAGCTGGACCGTCTCGTTGATATTGAGCGTTCCATTGACGATGTGGGACGAGTTGACAACAAATACCCCGTCGACCGATGTCTGCATCGGGGCGAGGCCTTCGGAATAATTAAGTGTGGGTATCGGGAAGACCTGCCTGACCCGCGAGACCTTGAATGCGAGCACATCCGTACGACGGAAGTCGGGATACATCCGCTCAAGTCCGCTCAAGTAGAGTTCCTCTATCTCATCGTCGGTCTTATCAAACAGCTCGTCGTCAGGAGCGACGTACCTCGGCAGATAGACGAGTGCGTTGCCGCCGAACTCCCTCTTATCGACGATCGACGTCATCTCGATGACGCCCGTGAAAGGCGTCTCGTCGGTAATGTTCGTGACGTAGAAGTTCGATAGAGAACACCTCATCATCACCGACGCGCACACGATGCCCTGATAGCGGACCGCGTTGAGCTGGTCCTTCTCCGCCTGTTCGAGCTGCGTCAGCATGCGCGCTGCTGCGTTCGACGGGCACGTGAGTATAACCCTGTCAAAGTGGGTCATTGTCCGTTCGGGAGGAAACTCAAGGACCGTCCCATTCGAAAGGAATGCGCCCGAAAACCCGGCAGCGACTGCCGCCCCGGCCTGGAACGCGGCATACTTGGTCCGCTGGCGAACGACAGTAGGCTTAACGTCCCGTGCTCTGCGGGCCGCAACCGTGGCAACACGTACCTTGCCGCTCGCGAGCCGCTGAATAGAATCCACCTTTGAGTTCAGACGGATCTCGACGCCCTTTTCCAGCAAGACCTCGCCAAACCGTTCAA
>CAZSOE010000043.1:0-493 GCA_964608335.1 uncultured Chloracidobacterium sp. | reverse complement strand
GACGCGCCGAATACATCCGTTGTATCGAGGCCCAGATAAACGACGCCGCGGTTTCTTTGTACGCCTCGCCAAGTTTCGCCCTGAGCAGCGGCCGCCAGATCTTGTCGAACGTCCTGCGGCCCGACATCCGGGTGAGCCAATCCTCGACATTCATTTGTTCGAGGCGTCGCCAGTCTTTGAGCCGCGAGGCATAGAGTATGGTCGCTCCGAGTCGAAACTTGCTTATCAGACCGAGTGGTTTGAAGCGAAGGAACTCGAAGGTGTCGGACATCGAAAGCAGCTCGCCGTCGGTGTAGAAACCCGTCTTCGTCTCGACCCACCGGAGGTCTTTGCCCAGGCCCACTTCCTCGATGATCTTTCGCGTATAAGTGTCCGAATTGAGGATCACGTGGTAATGCTTGTCCCAAATTACATCACCGATCTCCCAGACCGAGGCCAGGCCGCCGATCTCAGCGGCCGATTCAAACAACGTGACCTTTGCGCCGGCATCGGC
>CAZSOE010000042.1:0-10809 GCA_964608335.1 uncultured Chloracidobacterium sp. | reverse complement strand
CGCACGCGATGACGAACATTATCGTGTACCACGGTATCGCGTTCTCGACCGTGTAGGGCCCGAAAGCCTTTGCGGCCGAGGTCCCGAAATACGAGAACACGTACTTGTTCCAGAGCGGCTCGGTATAAGTGATCTGAAACTTATGGACCGGCTCGCCAAGGTAGTGATTGATAAACTCAACGATCAGCGGCGTGTGATGCCCGCCCTCAGCAAATAGAAACATTACTTAAATTAAACGTCCTTCTTAAAAGAACCTGGAAACAATATCAGCCGCAGCCCTTTGATCACTACGGCGAGAGCAAAACTTGCCAGACCCAGTACGACCGCAACGATCGAGACCGTCCCCGTCAAGTAGATCAGCAGCAGAACGCCGCCGATCACCGCGTACCGTAACGCGTACCGGAGGGCCAAAAACCGAGGCTTTTCCGCATGGATCGCCTGATCGAATATCGCCGCGAGCGAGCGCTTCTGCCAGTAGTAATTGACTGCCGCCATCGCACCGCCAACCGGGACCCCGACTCCGGCCTTGACCGAGAAGAAAATGAAGCCCGCCGCGGCACAAACGCCGACGATCACGGCCATTTCAACGAGCACGTTGCGTAGCGATAATTGGGGCGGTTCCTGCCCGACGGCCTCAGACGGTTCGGATCCTTCGCCACGCACGAAACTTACATTTTACAGGGAATTTAGGGATTGTCCAAGACCGTCGCATGGCTATTGATCGGCTAGCAATCCGCCGCTCGCCGGGCCTCCCTTACCGCTCGTAACTCGCCTGTCGTCGCCCCTTCCGGTATTTTGGTAGGTGTGATCGCAGAGAACATTGCGCGGGTCCGCTCGCGGATCGAGGCAGCTTGTAGCCGCGTCGGCCGCGATCCCGGTGAAGTCAAGCTCGTTGCGGTGAGTAAGACCCATTCTGCCGAGGTCGTTCGCGAAGGGATCGCGGCGGGGCTGAACGTCTTTGGCGAGAATAAGGTGCAGGAGGCCGAGGGGAAGATCGGGGCGATCGGTCGCAAAGATGTCGAGTGGCACCTTATCGGACATCTGCAATCGAACAAGGCCCGGCGGGCGGTCGAACTTTTTGACGTCATCGAGTCGGTCGATTCGCTTGAACTGGCGCGGCGACTAGAGCGTATCTGCGAGGAGGACGGCCACGACGAATTGTCGGTCTATGTACAGGTCGACCTCGGGGGCGAGGAGACGAAATCGGGCGTTGCGGAAAGCGAGCTGCCGGAACTTGCAGCATATTTGCACGGATGTAAACATCTGCGGTTCAATGGTTTAATGGTATTGCCGCCATTGTTTGACGACCCCGGGGAAACGCGGCCATACTTTCAGCGGCTGCGGGCGATACGCGACCGTGTGCTTGCGGGCGGTGAGTTGTCGATGGGGATGACGAACGATTTTGAGGTGGCGATAGAGGAGGGCGCGACCGTCGTTCGGGTGGGTACCGCGATCTTCGGGACGCGCGAGGTGCGGTAAAATGCCAGCTGCGCGCTGTCAGCTTTGAGCTGTCAGTCGGTTTTCTCATATGTTGACTACGTTGGTTTATCCCTGGGTCTTTTTGATAGTCTGGCCGGTCTTCGGGGCTTTTTCCCTGCTGATGCTGCTGCGGCTGATCTTTAACTACTCGGACCCAAACCCCTTCGGAACGATCGGCCGCTTCGGCTTTAAGGTCAGAAAGTTCACCGAACGGTGGGTCTATCCGGCGTCACGCTTTTTGGCAAACTTCCGGGTCGATACGCGTCTCGCACCGCTCGTGACGCTGTTCATAGGTTTTGTCCTAACGTTCTTCGCAATGCAGATCGTCGGAAATACGTTCTTTGTGATCGACGGATTGACGGCGGGCGTTGTTCTGGGACGGCCGATGGTCGTGCTTGGATTTGTTATCTACGGCCTGCTGAGCGTGCTTATACTGTTCATCTTCATCCGCTTTCTTGCTTCGTGGTTCGTCTTTCACCGCAACACCTTTCTCGGATTCGTGATGAAAATAACCAACCCGATCATGCTGCCGGTCCAGCGCCTGATACCGCCGATCGGTATGTTCGACATCTCAGCGATGATCGTCCTTCTCGTCATCAGCTTTCTCCAATCGATCGTCCTAAATGTCTTTGTCCGAAACTGACTTCGTGCTTACCGTACGAGTTGTTCCGCGCTCTTCGCGAAGCGAGGTCGTCGGGATGACGGACGGCGTGTTGAAAGTTCGGATTGCCGCTCCGCCGGTCGATGGAGCGGCGAATGCCGAGTTAATCAAGCTTTTGGCGAAGCAGTTTAGAGTTGCAAGAAGCACGATCGAGATCGTTGCCGGGCACGCCTCGCGGTCGAAAAAGGTGCGCATTGCAGGTCTTCGTGACGAAGCGGTAGGGCTGCTTTTGAAGGGCCGCCGTTCCGCGTGATATATTTTCAAATTCGACGACGCGTGTCAGCAGCCCGACCGTGCGGGAGGGCGCCCGAAAGGCTATCGGCGCCCTCCCTAACGGTCGGGCTACTGACACCAAACATTTATGTCAGGACATTCCAAATGGGCGACCATTAAACACAAGAAGGGCGCGACGGACGCTAAGCGGGCCAAGATCTTTACGAAATTGATCAAAGAGGTCACGGTCGCAGCGCGAACGGGCGGGAGCGGCGATCTTGACGCAAACGCGCGACTCCGGAAAGCCGTCAGCGACGCCAAGGCGCAGAATATGCCCAACGACACGATCGACCGGGCGATAAAGCGCGGTACGGGCGAGCTTGAGGGAGCTAATTACGAAGAGATCACATACGAGGGCTATGGTCCCAACGGCGTCGCCGTCCTCGTTGAGACGATGACGGACAACCGCAACCGCACGGTCGCCGATCTGCGTCATATCTTTTCAAAGAACGGCGGGAACCTCGGTGAATCGGGCTCGGTCGCATGGATGTTCGACAAAAAGGGTTACATCGTTGTCGATAAGGCGGCGAAGAGTGAAGACGAACTCTTCGAGATCGCGATCGAGGCCGGAGCCGACGATATGCAGGACGAAGGCGACGTGTTTGAGATCTTTACCACGCCAGACAATTTTGACGCCGTCCACGACGCGATCAAGTCTGCCGGGATCGAGCCGCAGGCCGCCGAGGTCTCAATGATCCCACAGAACTACATAGCTCTTACCGGTGCCGACGCTAATACAATGATGAAGCTTTATGACGCGCTCGATGACTACGACGACGTGCAGAAGGTCTATGCGAACTTTGATATAGACGAGCGCGAAATGGAGTGATCAGGCAGGGGCTTTTATTTCCGAAAAGATACGCCCGTAGTTTTTTACCTTTGCCGCGAGGCCGATTCGGTGCAGTGCAGACCAAATAAGGACCTGATTTGCGGTTAGAACCGGTTTTTTCAAGCGTTTCTCAATGGCGCCAATCGTGCCAATAACGCGGCAGCCATTTCCGCTAAAAACGACGGCATCGGCGTTGCTTGGCGTGTGTGATACTACCCAATCATAGACCTCTGAAGGCGGTACCTCGCTGAGCCTGCGGTACGGTTCGATCTTAGTACATGACACGACGTCAAAACCGACGGTTTTAAAGTATTCGCGTCCGAGTGAATTCGTTTCCTCACTAAACCACGGCGGATGAATGATCGAGATGCGTCGCGCGCCAAGAAGCCGCAACCCTTCTGTTGCAGCGAGAGTTGGCAATATCACCGGAATGCCATTTGCAGCTTTTTCGATCCTTGCGACAAGGCGCGGGTCACCGGCGGGTCCGTCGATATAGCTGGTGCTGCTAAAACCCAAAAGAATGGATTTGGGTGCGAAGCTGACAAGGAGTTCCGTGGCGTTTTCCAGATGCGGTGGTTCGAGAAATCTCTTGAGATTATCGGTTCGGTCGGGATCGCGTGCCCAACGCACGATCGACGAGTGGATAGAAACGCCCGGCGGAGCAATTGTCTTAATTTCCGATTCGGGACGTTCATCTCCCTGAGGAGTAAGAACTCCGAGCTTGGCCAACAGGCCTGCGCCGTCCGGCTGCCACTTCGGGTTGTTCGATGCGAAGGCGGTTGGCTGCAATGCGGGAATTCCGAGTGCTGCTACGCCCGCGGCTCCAATAAACTGTCGTCGTCGCATATTCCTCCCTCCATCTAGAATTACAAGTAGCTCAGCATCCAGTGCTTGTTGCGGCGTTTAAGATCTGCCCACCATTTGCATAGTGGATATAGGATGATGAGGCCGCCGAGCCACGCGGCGTACACCACCCAGAGCGAAAACCCGTGATCCGGCGGGATCTCCAGTCCGGGGCCCGGATTGACGAAATAGTGTGCGATCTGCTTGCCCGCGAAATACGAAAGCAACAGACCGGCCCCGTGCGCCACGAACCACTGCAGTATGTAAAAGAACATCGGCACGCGGCCGAACACTATCGCGACTCTTTGCCAGATGGCTTCGCCGCCGATCGCATCGGTCAGGGCGAGAAGGAGTATCGCCGGCCCGAGCGTCATCAGCAGGAACAAAAGGGACGGCGGGTACTTTGTCGTGTTCAGGAAAGAAAGGAATGTGAATGCCGGGCTCGATTGCACTGACCAAGCGGACGGATCGCCGTACACATTGATCAACCGGACGGCGACGAACAGGAACGTCGCGGCGATGCCGAGCGAATAAAGCAACTTGCGTCTTCGCTCCGCTTCCCACGAGTAGATGGACCCAAAAGCCCAGCCGGCGGCCATTACACCGATCCAGGGTATCACCGGATAGGCGACAAAGATGAACGACCCGCCGGCGAATGGAAGCACGCCCTGTTGATGCAGGACGATCCAGAGCGATTGCCCGAGATCTGGCGGTGGTTGCCCCGCAAACGCGATATTCGGCGGGAGCGAAAAACCGTCAAGCAGATTGTGAAGGACGACCATCACCAGCCCTAGGATGCCGACGATCCTCATCGGCAGATAGATCAACGCCGCCATCGCGATCATCGATACACCGATCACCCAGATCACCTGGGCCATCCCAAAGAACGAGTAATCGAGATTGAACGAGAAACCGAACCTGACGATCGTGAATTCAAGCACGATCAACCACAGCCCGCGCGTCAGGAGGAATCGCGACAGCTCGCCGTTGGTCTTGCCGGCCGCTCGCTGCAGATAGATGCTTACGCCGGATAGAAATACGAAGACGGGCGCGCAATAGTGCGTGACCCACCGGGTAAAAAACAGCGGGACAGTCGTCTGTGTCAGGTCCGTCGGGTCGAAGGCCAAACCCGCCCAATGCACAAAATCGCGCGTGTGATCGAGCAGCATGATCATCATCACGACGCCGCGAAGCAGGTCGACGGAATTGATCCGCCGCCGGATCTGTTCTTCGCTCATCTGTTGTCCTCAGCACGGCGTAGCGCGGCGGCCACCCGCATCTTTGTCTCGCCCGACGGAACATCCAGGTTGTTCCACCACTCAAGCGTCCCCGACTCGACAACCGCACCTGCCGCTATCAGCCGTTCGATGATTGCGGCGTGCGTGTCCGCGTGTTCGTTGATCGCCGACCACAGTGCCTGGTCGAGAACTGTGCCGCCGTACTTGTTCTCGACTTCGAGCGGCACTTCCTTCCGGATTAACATCTCAATGACGGCAAGCCGTCCGCTCGACGCCGCGTAATGCGGCCCCGCTAGCCACGTTCGCATTCCGGCATACGCATCGACGCTCTTGTCGATCAGATACTCGGCCGTTTGTGCCTGCCCGAGCATGCACGCGGCCGACAAGATCTCGTCTAGCGTTTCCTGCTGCTTATCGAAGTAGCCGTTCTCGTACCACTCTACTATCTGATCATGAAAACGCTCACGTCCTATCCTCTCTTCGAGCGCTGTAAAATCGCCGCGGACCATCGCACCGATCGCGTATTGGAACAATGGCGATTGACGATCGCCGGTTGTCATTCACCACCCTCCGCGGGCCGTTGAAAACAGATCCCGTAGTTGTCCGGGTCGGAAAGGTAGAGTTGCTTCATACCGTAAGGAGCGACCTTGGGTGGCGACGCCTCGATGCCTTTTCCGCGAAGGAACTCATACATCTCATCGACGTCCTCGCAGCCGAAATAAAGACACGTGTCGTCATGCCAGCGAACGCGTTCCGCAGGCGGCGAGTCGGGAACGTGGCCCGGCTCGTACTGGTCGTTGAGCATGAGGTTTACCTCGCCGCGGCGCAGCCAGACCCAACTCGCGGAATCGCCGCCACCCGAATCGCCCGCGACCTCAAAGCCGAGAATGTCGCGATAGAACGCAAGCGAACGCCGCATATTGAACACCTGGATCAGCGGCGTCATGTGTGTAAGTTCGATCTCCATCGGATCTTGGGTTCTTATTCGTGCATTCCTGGCCTTGATCTGTCAGAAATAAACCACGAATGCACGAATAAAAATATCAGGCAGTTGATCTTGACGACGCGGAATCAACCCATCCTTTCACTGTCCGGGCGAGCTCTGCAAACACGTCCTCTTTGCTCTCGCGGGTTCGTTGCAAGACCTTGAATCCATGATCCGCCGTGTCGACCAGGTGCAGCGTCGCACGCTTGCCCAGTTTCTTAAGAATTCCCGGCAGCAAATCACCGGTCGCAAATTCGTCTCGGGTGCCGGTCAGAAAAAGCATAGGCACGTCGATCTTGAAGAGATGTTCGGCCCGCTCGACACCCGGCCGTCCCGGCGGATGCAGCGGAAACGAGAAAAAGACCAGCCCTTCAACCCCGTCGATATGCTGCTCGGATTCAGCAGTCGAGGTCATACGCCCGCCGAAAGAATGTCCGCCCGCAAGAAGTGCGAGATCCCGAGCCGCTTCTCTCGCCGCCGCGCACGCCGCTCGGGCGGTCGCCGCGCAGACCGGATTCGCATCGCGAGCGCGGCCATATTCTGAATACGGAAAGTTATATCGGAATGTTGCTACGCCGCCATCGGCAAGAGCGTCGGCGATATTCGCGAGCATCGGCGACCGCAGGTTCGATCCGGCGCCGTGGCCAAGAACGACGAGATGCGTTGCTTTCGCGGGGCGGAGAAGGAGGGAAGAGACCGGCCCTTTTTCCGGTGTCGAGATGAACTTGTTTTCTATCACCGAATGTAGGGACATCTGGCAAGTTTTTGCCGCGGATGATCGCGGATGACGCGGATCAGAACCCAGCAATTGTCTTACCCGCGAGATCCGCGTAGACCCGCGGCAAAACACCCTACCCGAAACGGATCGCCGCGCGCGCCTTCGCCTTATCCGCCTCGACCTCGCGATCGCGTGGCGGCGCGGTCGTGACGAGCGTGTTGAGCATCTCCTGCGCCGCGGCTGCGACGCGTTCTACCGCGAGGGCAAATGTCTCTTCGTTCGACTTAGACGGTTTGTTCATTCCGGAAAGCTTACGAACAAATTGTAAGGCCGACGCCTGGACCTCATCGGTCGTCGCGGGCGGCTCGAAATTGAAAAGGGTTTTGATATTTCTGCACATAGGGCCCAACTCTATCGCGATGAACGGGGATCAGCGCGCCGCTGTTTCTTGGAGTCATACTCAGGATCAAAATCGATTCTCCCAAAAAGACGAAGGAGTTTCACCTGCTTTCGACGTCGCACCAAAATCTCGAGTACCTTGATCAAAAAAAACATTTGCGAAACCTCTTATTAGGGAAAGAGCTCGTTTACCAGCCTTGATGAATCCGCCAGCGGTCCACGATCTCGCCATTCTCAAGGACATTATAATGCGAATGCTGCGCGGCCGTTAGGCATGAATGATTAGCTAGGATCCGAACACGGTCCCCGACCTTAAAGCGGTTAGATGTCGCCGCGTCGGGGGCGGTCATCACTCCATGTTCCTGCGAGACCGACTGGATGCGGGCGCCTGTGTCGTTTCCGTCTATATCGAGCACGCGGCCGTAGCCGCACGTAGCATCCAGATCGACCGGGCCACGATCCTTCGAAAGCGCTATCGCACCTGCATCGACGATCAGTTTGTTTCTCGACGCATCGCGATGCACGACCGAGGCGAGCACGTTGAGCGCAGTGTCCTCGAACGTACAGCTCCCGAGCGTCGCCTGGAACGCGTCAAAGAAAATGTAATTGCCCGGCCGTATTTCATCAACACCCTCGAGATGATCGACATGCGCGATCGTCGGCGTCGAGCCAATGCTCACCGTTGGGACGTCGACACTCAACGCTCGCAGCCGCTCGGCATGCTCGACCATCAGATCGCGTTCCTGGCGCGCGATCTCGACGATCTCATCTTTCGTCTTTACGTCATATGAATGCCCAGCGTGCGTGAGGATCCCGGCAAGATTCAGATTCTTCGCATCCGATATTCGCCGCGGTATATCGACCGCTTCCTTCGTATGCGGCTCGACCCCGCAGCGGTGATAGCCGCAATCGATCTTGACGAACACATCAAACCGCACACCCACATCGCCGGCCGCTTCATCGAGTGCCACAACCGTGTCTTCGTCGTCGGTCAGCAGATTGAGTTTTGTGCCGCCCCGCCCGATCTCGATCGCCTCGCCAAATTTCCCCCGCTCGATCGGCACGGCATACGTGATGTCGGAGAATCCATTCTCAGCAAACGCCCGCGCCTCGGCTAACGTCGATACCGTCACCGCCCCGTCGAACCCCGCGGTCTGTATGCGGGCGACCTCGACGCATTTGTGGGTTTTTATGTGAGGCCGAAGGCGGGCGTTGTGGCGGTTTGCAATCTCCGCGATCCGTGCGGCATTTCGTCGAACGCGACCAACATCGAGTATAGCCGAAGGGGTTTTTATCGATCGCAGGTCCATCAAAGAAGGGAGTTCGCTTTCTTCAGTACGTTTGCGACCGTAAACCCATAATCCCGAAACACATCCTCAGCCGGGGCCGAGGCGCCGAAGCGGTCGACGCAGAGCGTGTCACCGTGGTCACCGATGTATTTTGACCAACCCATGGAGACGCCGGCTTCGATGGCGAGGCGGGCTTTTATGTTCGATGGCAGGACAGACTCCCGATATTTGGCGGTCTGCGCGTCGAAGAATTCCCAGCACGGCATTGAAACGACGCGTGTGGGAACGCCGCGTTTTGTTAGTTTTTCATAAGCCTCGATCGCGAGACCGACCTCGGAGCCGGTGACGATGAGGATCAGTTTTGGCTTGACGGTTTTGCCCGATCTATTTTGCGCCTCGGCGAGGATGTAGGCGCCGCGGTGCAGGCCGTTCGCGTTTGAGTATTTGTTGCGATCGATCAGCGCGACCTTTTGGCGTGACAATGCGAGTGCGGTCGGAGCGTCAGCGCGTTTTAGTGCGGCGCGCCATGCTTCGCGGACCTCGTGTGCGTCGCAGGGGCGGATGACGGCGAGGTCGGGGATAGCTCGCAATGCGGCGAGGTGCTCGACGGACTGGTGAGTGGGCCCATCTTCGCCGAGGCCGATCGAGTCGTGCGTGAAAACATAGACGACCTGCACCTTTGAAAGCGCAGCGAGGCGGATCGCGGGGCGCATGTAATCGGAAAATGTCTGGAACGTCCCGCCAAACGGAATCACACTGCCATAGAGCGCCATGCCGTTCATCGCGGAGCCCATCGCGTGCTCGCGGACACCGAAATGGATGTTGCGATTTGCGTAACGGCCCGCCTCAAAATTTGCAGACGACTTTATGTACGTGTTGTTCGACGGCGTCAGGTCGCACGAGCCGCCGATCATCTGCGGGATCTTGTCAGCGATGGCGTTGATCACCTCGCCGCTGTACGCACGAGTAGCTTTCGGCTCGACGCCGTCGAACGTCGGCAGCGATCTCTCCCAACCATCAGGCAGCTCTCCTCTCCGCGTGTCTTTGAACGTTTTACCGAGATCTGGAAATGCTTTCTCGTAATTCTTGACCTGCTCTTTCCAATCTTGTTCGTATCGAGCTCCATTCTTGATCGCTTCGCGAAAATGCGATAACACCTCTTTTGGAATGTAAAAACTCTTGTCCTCGGGCCAGTCGAGATTGCGTTTTGTCTCCTTGACCGCGTCAAGGCCCGGAGCGTCCGAGTGCGCCTTGTTCGTACCCTGCTTTGGCATTCCAAAGCCGATGATCGTTTTAATGCTGATCAGCTTCGGCTTACCGGTTGACTGTCGGGCACGCTCGATCGCCGCCTCGATCGCGTTTAGATCGTTGCCATCCTCGACGGCTGCCGTTTCCCAGCCGTAAGATTCAAACCGCTTTGCCACATCCTCCGAGAATGCCAGCGACGTGGGCCCGTCGATCGTCACCTGGTTGTCGTCGTAGAGATAAATAAGGTTGTCGAGCCTGAGATGTCCTGCGAGCGATGCGGCTTCGCTGGCCACGCCCTCCATTTGGTCGCCGTCCGAGCAGACGCAGTAGATAAAATGATCGACGACGGGAAAGCCGTCGCGGTTGAACAGTGCCTGCAAATGCTTCTGTGCGATGCCCATGCCGACGCCGTTTGCAAAGCCTTGCCCGAGCGGGCCGGTCGTTATCTCAACGCCCGGCGTCAAGACATTCTCAGGGTGACCCGGCGTTCTTGAATGTAGCTGGCGAAAATCTTTTAGCTCAGACAATGGCAGGTCATAACCCGTCAGATGCAGCAGCGAATACAACAGCATCGATCCATGCCCCGCGCTCAGTAAAAACCGGTCACGATTGAACCACTTCGGGTTCTTCGGGTTGTGCCGCAGAAACTTTGTCCACAGCACATAGGCAGCGGGAGCCATGCCTAGCGGCAATCCGGGATGGCCGGAGTTCGCCCGCTGGACCGCATCAAGCGAGAGCGTGCGGATCGTGTTTATGGAAAGTTGTGCTATGTCGGCGGCAGGTTTCATTTGAGTGGCTGTGTTCATGGTTTATCAGCGAGTAGACGTTTATATGCGAGATCGTGTCT
>CAZSOE010000041.1:2657-10937 GCA_964608335.1 uncultured Chloracidobacterium sp. | reverse complement strand
TTCGTCGGGAACCTCGGCCCCTGCCTCGTCGAGGGCCTGGTTGATGTCCTCGGACCGGTTCAGATGGAGCGAATATCGCGTGACGCCGTCGCTTTCGATCGTTCCGACGATCGCTGGACAAGCTTCGGCAAATGCGCCGAGCGTCTGGCCTATCGCTGTCGCAGCGCCGTCATCAAGGAGCATCATCGCCGCCGCGATATCGTCGGCCGAGCAGGCCTGGCCGTTCAGCGACAGCAGGAAGAGTCCCTTGAGCACGAGTTTTGCCTGAAGCCGCGTCTTCACGGGAGTCCGGGCCACAACGGCTTGATCAAGCTGGTCGAACGCCTCGAACGCTTCTTTTAGGCGAGGCACGTCGCGCAATCTTTTTTCAACGCTGTCGAAGATCTCGTCCAGCGCGATCAGCGAATTGGCGGGCCGGCCCAATATCTTCATTCCCGCCTCGGACGCGAATGTGAGCAGTGCAAAATCCTGAATGTAAAGACGTATCAGCGGAGCGATCTCGAGCGTCGCCGGGTGCAGAGGGTAAAGAGCCGTGCAGCGCTGCTCGCTCCAGCGAAAACCCGGCAGCGTGACCCGGTAATCATCGTAAATGTCGTGAAGCACGGATCGCATCCTCTCCTGCTTGGCGAAAATGTGCGAGTCGACGATCTTGAAAAGGTGTTCCTGGTCGAGATAGTCGATCGAGTAGCTCGATACGATCGCCGAATTTCGGCCGTCGGCCCCTGAAATGTCGTCGTCGAGAGCTAGTCCGGCGAAGATGCCGAGTTCCTTTGCCGCCTCGGCGATCTCGGCAAGTACGGAACCGTCGTCGCGCGATACACGTGCCTCACGCTCGGCCGCCGTATCGATTATGAGCACCAGCGGAACCTCCGACACGGCCCGCTCCAGCACTTCAGCGACCGAGTTGCCAAGCGCCTCGCGATCAAGGCTGAGGGCATCCGCAACGGCCGCTTTGAGTTCATGTAGGAGCGTCGGGCCCGAACCACGCCTGACAAATGCGACCGGATACGGCCGCCTCGAGAGCTCCGCCGCTCCGGCGGCCACGTGCTCGTCATTTATCTGGCCGCGCAACTCCGCGTTCGCCACGATCGCGGCGGTAGCGGCGAGAAAATGGCTCTTGCCCACGCCGCGAAAACCGGCTAGCGCGGCCGCCGAACCCTTGCCGGGACGTACCGAGGCGATCCGGCCAAGCCATTTTGCCATCAGATCGGCCGTAATGTCGGTAAAATGGTAACCGAGCAGGGTGAGCTTGGGATCGGCCGCGAGGTCCTTGAGACGGCTAAAAAGCCGGACCTCGACCACGTCCTTCACTTTTTCCGAGATGCGTGCCATTTTTATGACCCGGAGAGGCCGCGCTGAGCAGTAGAAAACACCCGACGGGGTCGGGATTCATATATTTTAACATGTTTGGTAGAGTTTTAATACCATTCCGGCTTCTCACCGAAGAGAGTCGTTTTTTCTTTGTCGTCAACAACTAAAGCCGGGACGGCCGCATCCTATACACGTTGATTTTGCAGGCTCTTGAGGACTACAATCTCTGTGTCCGAGACGCCCAGATCGGAGGCATTTTTATGAACATCGGGATCTTCAGACGATGGACCGCGGCCCTTCTTGCACTCAGCATTTCGACCACCTTGCTTGCTTCACCGGCAGTGCTCGCACAGGACTCGACGTCGGGCAGCAAGGACGCGAAGAAGGAAACCTCGGCCAAGGAAAGCAAGGATAAGAAGGCCAAGCCGACGCCGTCACCGGCTGCGACAAAAACCAGTCCGCTAGGCGTAAAGGAAGATCCTGCCCAGATCGGGAAACGCAATATCAACAAGGGCACAGATAAATTCTTCGGCTGGCTCGGCGGCTCGCAGGAAAAGGAGATCCAGATCGGCCGGCAGTTGGCCATGGAGATCGAGCAGCAAGCCAAGATGGTCACCGACCCGATGATCACCGAATACGTGAACCGCGTCGGTCAGAACATCGTGCTGCATTCGGACGCCAAGATCCCATTCACTATCAAGGTGATAGACAGCGACGAAGTGAATGCTTTTGCATTGCCGGGCGGATTCTTTTTTGTTAACCGCGGGCTGGTTCTCGCCGCCGAGAACGAATCGGAACTGGCCGGGGTTATGGCGCACGAGATAGCGCATGTCACCGCCAGACATGCGATGGAGAATTACGGCAAAGGCACGCTGATCAACTACGGAGCTCTCGCCGGTATCATTTTCGGCGGCCCGATCGTTAGCACCGTGCTCCAGAACGGGGGCGGAATTCTGGCGGGTCTGGCGCAACTCAAGTTCTCGCGCGGCGCCGAGGAAGAAGCTGATAAGCTGGGTGTTCAGTATATGTACGCGGCGGGTTACGACCCGAACGGAATGGCGACGATGTTCGAAAAACTCGCGTCGCTGAACAAGAAAAAGCCCGGCACGATCGCCAAGCTTTTCTCGACGCACCCGCAGCCGACCGACCGTCGCGAAGCGAGCACGGCGCTCGCCGCCCGCTTCCCTGAAAAGGAGGAGTACATCATCTCGACGTCGGAATTCCAGCGTGTAAAGGATTACCTGCTTCGGATAACTAACGCGCGTGCCGGCGTTGTAAGCGACCTCGATGCATCGGACGAAGGCCGCCCGACGCTCAAGAAGCGGCAAGCGGACGACGCGACCGACCCGGCTTCTACCGATGGCGAATCGTCCTCAGACGGCGGACCGCCAAAGCTCAAGAAAAAGACCGATCCGGCTCCGACGCCGACTCCAACGATATAACGGCCGAGCGAACGGAGCCCCGCAGGCCCCGATCCCCCTAAATCGAGCGGCCGGGCTTGCCCGGCCGCTTCTTTGTGTCTCGAATTTCCTGCGTGCCTCCCACCTCGCGGGCGGTCAACCTCAGAATGCCGCGGGCTACTCTGTAAGAGCCCGCAATGTGGGCTCGGGCGAGCATGGATGTTCGCCGCTCCAGTCGGTTAGGGCTTTATCGGGACCTGCACCTGTGGGGTGGGGCTCGTATTTGGCTTCGCTTGCGTTGTGGTGCCCGAGCGGCCGGGGATGACGGTTGTTAGGGCCTGAGGGATCTGGTTTTGGAGGATGTCACCCTGGTTTTCGATGATCTGGTCGATGAGCTCGAATTTTTCGCGGTCGAAGTCCTTTGTCATCAGCACGCCGTTCTTGTCGATGGTCATCGGGTAGGTGCCGAAGAACTGGTTCTTGAAATTCTGGAAGAACGAAACGTCTTCGACCGGCAGCATCTTCATCCGCTCGGGGTTGGGCTGCGGGATGGTCGCACCGATCAGGTTGAGTTGCTCTTTTGACTTGTCGACGTATTCGCTGTTCGGATAGTCGGCGACGATCCGCTGGTAGTATCGCGCGGCCTGGTCGGTCTCCTCTTCGACCATGTAGGTCTGGGCGAGCTTGAAGAGCACCTCGTCCATGAACTTGAAGTTTGGGTACTTGTCGATGATCTCGCGAAAGCGCGACTGTGCGCCCTTGAGCCCGCCCTTCTGCTGTTTGACGGCGAGTGTGTAGTAGTAGTTGGCGATGATCAGGTTGTGCAGGCCGAGATTGTCCTGCACCTGGGCGAGCCGAAGCTCGGCCTCGAGCCGCAGCGGCGAATCGCCGCATTGCTGCATAAAGGCCCTCAGGCGCGTCTCGGCACGCTTGGCCCGCGTCGCGTCGCGGTCGGGCAGCCCGACCTGCCGCATTTCGGCCTCGCCTATCTTCAAGATCACGCGGCATGAAAGCGGATGCGTCGGGAAGAACGTCAACCATTCGTTGTAGGCAAGGATCGCCTGTATCAACCCGCTCGTCGAACCTTCGAGATAGAACGAATCGCCGACCGCAAGCTTGGCCATCGGCAGATACGGCGAATCGGGATACGTCGTAATGATCGTCTGGAAAAGGAGCCGCCCGATATCATAGTGGTTGTCGCGCACCTCGCGCGTGGCGACGATAAACAATTCGCGGTCACGGTTGGGTGCGACCGAGCCGATCAGGTCTTCGTACTCGTCACTGCCGCCGCCGCCGAATATCCATAGGAACTTTTTCTTCTTTTTTTTCTCGCGCGGCTGGCCGGCGGTCGTTTCGGTCTTGGCACGCGCTACGGCCGTCTCAAGCTGGGCCGTATCTACGCGGCCCTGATATTCCGCAACCGACTGTTCGAGCGAATCGATGTCCTTCTTGTCGTACTTTTCGCCGCGGTCGAGACGGCCCTTGATGTTGTTGACCTCGGACTGCAGACGCCCGCCTTCTTTCTCGAGCGAAACCAGACGCCCCAGGGGCGAATCGACCTTTTTCTCGTCGTCCTTTTTCGACTTGTCTTCCTTGTTCTCTTCGCGCAGGACCGCGATGCCGCTATTGAGCGAGCGGCGCATGCGCTCCAACTTGTCGCGCAGGACGTCGAGCCGCTGCGAATCGGTGCCTTCGCCGGGCTTGACCTGGGCGTTGACCACGATGCCGCCCGCAAAGGCCGCAATTGCGAAAAGGAGAACACTTCGTCTGAGGTTAAACAACATAAAGATCAATTGTCAGGCCCGTCAGGCTTAGACCCAGACCGTGCCTCGTTCAAGAAGTTTTGCGACCGCCGCCGTCGGGTCGCCTTTACCGAAGACCGCGGAACCGGCAACAATGATCTCGGCCCCCGCGTCAACAACGTCGCCGATATTCGTCTCGTCGATACCACCGTCGATCTCGATCCGCACCGGCAGGTCGCGGTCGGCGATCATTCGTTTTAGACGGCGCAACTTGTCGAGCATCGTCGGAATAAAACTCTGGCCGCCGAAACCGGGATTCACCGACATCAGCAGAATGAAGTCGGCGTAGGGCAGAGCTTCGGTCAACGCCTCGAGCGGCGTCGCCGGATTGATCGCCACGCCCGCCTTCGCACCGGCCTCGCCGATCGCCGTGAGCGTCCGCTGCAAGTGCGCGTCGGCCTCGACATGCACCGAAACCATATCGGCCCCGGCCTTTACGAATTCGACGGCGTAACGCCCCGGCTCCGCGATCATCAGATGCGTGTCGATCGTCATGTCCGTCGCCTTGCGAAGCGAACGGACGACCGGCAGCCCGATCGTAATGTTCGGCACAAAATGCCCGTCCATCACATCGACATGCAAGACCCGGGCTCCGCCCGCGCGGACCGCAGCGATCTCCTCGGCCAGCCGCGCAAAATCCGCTGAGAGTATCGATGGGGCGATTTCAAAGATTCCGTTCAATGTCGTTTTATTTGTTGCAGAAACACACGTGGTCGTTGCATCCGGGAACGGCGTTACAGCCGGTCGCCGGGCCGTTTTTCGGCCGGCTTTGACTGATTTGGCGTACGGGCCGGCTGGCTTTGCGTGTTAGCCTTTGGCTTGTCGCCGGAACTGTTAGTGGTCCCCGGATCTTTCTTGTTCGAATTCGAGTCAGTGGAATTCGAATTCGAATTACTTTCACCCGTTGCCGCGTTCACATCGCGCGTCGTGTCGGCCTTCTTGCGATTGGTGTTCGAATTGGTCTTCTTCTTCGGACGGTCCGAGATCATCTCTTCGATCTTTTCCGAATCGTCCTCCTCGGTCGTTTGCTTCAGGCTCTGAGGCACATCGCCGTCGCCGGGGCCTTTGCTCGTGACAACCAGGATCAACTGACCGGTCTTGACCGTTTCGCCGGGCTTCGGCAGCTGCTCGATCACGGTGTTCGGCGGCTCAGTACTGAATCGATCGGCACGTTTTTTTATCTTAAGGCCGAGCGAGGCAAGTTCGTGCTCGCCATCGGGCAAGCTCTTGCCTGTGATCTCGGGCACCTTGACCTCGGCACCCTGCAGCGACATATAAACAACGCCCGCCAGGCCGAAAAGAAACGCCGCGAGGAGCACCGCCAAACCCGCGAGCCGCCCGATCGCCGACATACCCGAATCGATCAAACCCATAAATCCAACGCCGTCAGTTTAACACTTTACCGAATAAGGCGGCTACCCCGACCGCCGCCGAAAAGCCGCGATAAAAAAGCCGTCCATGCCGTCGCGATGCGGGAAAGTCCGGGCGAATCCGTCGCTGGTGATAAATCGCTCCGGGACGCGCGGTTTGGTTGGTTCAAGATCATTCGCAGTTTCGAGGAATGCTCTGATAACCCCTTCATTTTCTTCACTTTCCAGCGAGCAGGTCGAATAGACCAACAGGCCGCCGGGCTTTACGAGTTTTGATGCGTTGTGCAGGATCCTCAGTTGTTTGGACGCGAGTTCGGTGACATACGCCGGCTGCAGCGAATACCGGATCTCGGGGTTGCGACGGATCGTGCCTGTGCCCGAACACGGCGCGTCGACCAGCACCGCGTCGAAACTTTGGTCGGCAAATGGCAGCTCCCGCTCGGCGTCGAGACGAAGAAACGCCGCGTTCTCAACCGATTGGCTCCGGAGATTGTCGCGCAGCAGGTCAACCCGACGGTTATAGAGATCGCCCGCGACAACGAACCCGGACGTGTTCGTCCGGGCGATCAAGCCGGTCTTGCCTCCCGGCGCGGCGCAAAGATCGACAGCGCGGCCGTTCGGTGGTATCTCGACCGATGTGGCGACCATCTGCGAAGCTTCGTCCTGAACATACACAGACCCGCCTTCCGCAAGCCGAAAAAGTTCGACAGGCGCCTGGACAAAAACGTACGCACCCGGGACGTGTTCCGAAGCTCGCGCCCCGGCGATCAGTTCGTCGCTATCGGCGCTCGCTCTGACGACGCGAAACGCGGTCGGTCCGCTCTGGTTGTCTGCGGCAACCAGCTTCTCGGCTTCCTCGCGACCAAATGCCGCGATCCAACGTTCGACAAGCCATCGCGGATGCGAGGACTCGGCGGAAAGCCGGTCGATCTCGTCATCATAGGCTACCTCCGGGCGGTCGGCGGTCACACGCCGTAAGATGTCGTTCACAAAACCCTTGGCCGACGTCTTCCGGGCTCGTTTTACCAGTTCGACACTCTCGTTGACCGCGGAGTGAGCCGGCACTCGCGACAGAAATTGTATTTGGTAGATACCGAGTCTGAGAGAGATGCGGACCTCCGGATCCAACCGCTTGCCACCTGCGAGGCCGTCGATGACACGGTCGAGCCAGATCTGACGCCGCAGAACGCCGAGGACAAGCTCGTGGCAGAGAGCGCGGTCGACATTGGACAGTGTTTTTTCGTAGGCCGGAAGCAGGTTGGACGTAAACGCCTGCTCGGTCTCGACGCGAAGCAAAACGTCGAAGGCGGCGGTCCGAGCGGGCGAAATGGCCGGTTTCATTGGTCGCCGAGGATGGCGCCGGCTTCAAGCCGAAAACCATTGAGGAATTCGCGGGTCGTCATTCGCCGTTTACCTTCGGACTGGACCTCTTCGACGCGCAACGCTGTATTACCGCCACAGCCGATGACGAGTTCATCGCCGCCCGCGACCGCAACCACACCGGGCGCGCCGCCCGAGACGGATTCGCCGGCGACCGCTCTCCACAGCGTCAGCCTGATCCCATTTGAGAAAGTGAACGAAGTGGGAAAAGGTTGGAAACCCCGGATGCGATCGGCGATCTGTCCCGCGGAGATCCGCCAATCGATCAGGCCGTCCTGGCGCTTAAGTATCGGTGCAAGAGTTGCGTTCCCATCGTCCTGCTTACGCGGCACGATCTGGGCAAGATCGCGGAGCGTTTCCGACAGGAGCTCGGCACCCATCACGGCGAGTCGCTCGGTCAGTTCGATCGCAGTCTCGTCATCACCGATCGCTGTTGAACGCTGAAGCAAAATGTCACCAGTATCGAGACCGGCGTCCATTCGCATCGTCGTCACACCCGTCTCAATTTCCCCGTTCGCGATCGCCCAATTTACCGGTGCTGCCCCGCGATACTTTGGCAGAAGAGAAAAATGCACATTGATCGCGCCGTTAGGGTATGCGTTCAGAAAACCCTCGGGAAGGATCCGGCCATACGCGACGACGATCGCCGCATCGGCGGCGTGACCGCGAAATGCATCAAGCGCCTCGGCGGTTCGGACCTTTTCGGGCTGAAATATCTCGAGGCCGTGCTCCAAGCCAGCCTGCCTGACCGGCGAATAGCCGACCTTTTGCCCGCGTCCGGACCGCCGGTCGGGCTGAGTATAAAGCGCAACGATATCGTGGCCATCGACCAACAGCCGCTCGAGCGTCGGCACAGCGGCCGCGGGAGTTCCCATGAAAACGATCTTCATCAACGCCCGAGCCGCATTGCGTCGGCCATCACGTAAAAGATCCAGTTCTCTTCCATTGAACCGCGGATAAGATGTGCGTTGACGCCGGTGGCATAGATCGCGACGTCCTCACCGCCATGCGTCTCGC
>CAZSOE010000041.1:0-2647 GCA_964608335.1 uncultured Chloracidobacterium sp. | reverse complement strand
CGGAATAGGCACATCCTGCATAAAGTCGGGCGACGTCGTATCGACATTAGTAAGGTCGTAGCGCCCTTTGAGGAACGGGCTGAACGTGCGGGGCTCGGGGCCAAAGCGTTTTGGCCCTTCGGGCTGAAGGTTTGTCGCGCCCATATAGCCGCGGCCGTTCGCATAACTCAGCGTAGTAAACGGCATCCCAAGCCGGTCGCGTTTGTAGTTTGGTTCGGGATTTCCAAAATCGTCAACCTCGCGGATGAGTCCCAGAATGTTGTTCCCGCGAATTGGATAACCCTGGATGACCAGCGTGTGACTGTGATCGGCCGTTACCACGATCAGCGTTTCGTTCAGATCCACCTTCTGCATCGCAGCCCGCACGGCGTCGGAGAGCGCGACCGTGTCACGCAACGCGCGATATGCGTTGCCGTCGTGATGACCGTGATCGATACGCCCACCCTCGACCATCAGGAAGTAGCCCTTCTTGTTATTCGCGAGGATGTCGATCGATTTTGAGGTCATCTCGGCGAGCGACGGTTCGCCCGCTCGGTCGCGCGGGCGATCGTGCTCGTACTGCATGTGCGACGGCTCAAACAGGCCGAGCAGGTGCCGTGTGCTTTTCGAATCGATCAGATCGAATTGCTGCTTGTTCCAGACAAAGGCCGAGCCACGGTGCTTCTTGAGCCATTCCTGCGTGAGGTCGCGGCCATCGAGCCGCTCGCCGGTACGTTCCTGGTATTCCGGGTCTTTGACCGTGTTGGGGAGGAATTTCGAACGCCCGCCGCCGATCGCAACTTCGAGACCGTCGCCATACGAGAACTCGAGCAACTGCCGGGCAATGTCGGGAAACTTAGCGTCGGCCGCATCTTTTTTCCGAACGGAAATGTCTCGGTCCGATTCCCAATCGCGGTCGGGCGTGTGCGCGTAGCATGCACCGGGCGTCGCATGGGTCAGACGCGCGGTCGAAACAACCCCCGTCGACTTCCCGGCTTGTTCGGCCATTTCGAGGAGCGTCTTGGTCTCGTTACCCCTTACGGTCCTGTAGTCGGCCCGAACAACATTCTGATCGATCGACAGAACGCCTTCGTCGGTTTTCACACCGGTGATGATCGCGCTCATCGTCGGTGCCGAATCGGACGTCTGCTGGTTAGTGCTGTAGGTTTTTGAAAGCGCCGAATACGGAAACTCTTCAAAACTGAGCCTGTTCTCTTCGCCGCTCTCGCCGCGAAGCTGCCCTTCAAAGATGCGCGCCGCGGTCAAAGTGGAAACGCCCATTCCGTCACCGATAAACAGGATCACGTTTTTCGCTTTGCCCGTTCTGATCTTCAGCCGTTTTGCGAGCGCGACGGCGTTCCATCCGTCGGTTCGCCACATATCCGCATTCTCAACGCGTTTGACAGGGAACGGCGGCCGTAGGGTCTGCGCGATCGCGCCCACGACCAGGCTGCCTAACATTACTGCGGACAATAATTTACGCGAGAAATAGCGACTGTTCATATACGAAACGAAGAGGCGTTAAATTCACCGAAGAACTTAACACCTCTACCTTCAAAAACAAACTTTCGGGTTCAATAACCGCAGTGATAATTTGCCACTTCGTAAGCCTGCGCCCACGTACCGCCCGTGCGCTTGTATGCGCTGAAGCCGGCACCTTCGAAGGACTGGGTGTAAGTAAAGATCTCGGCCACGCCGTCGCCATCGTAGTCGAACGCGTCGAGGAGGAGCTCGTTGTAAATTCCGTCGTCAACGTCCTTGATGTCTCCGCTCATAACCTCCGATTGCGGTACGCTGCGGTAGTCGCGATGGCCGAATGAGTATTTTCCGTTGGACCCGATCTCGGCGACAAAGAAAAGCAAGCCGCGAGTCGTCTTGTCGATCTCGACCCAGTATGAACCTATTAGCTCAGACTTGCCGTCGTTATCGACATCGAGCGCGGTCAGATTGTGGTAATGGAGCGCCGCCGACGGAGCTTTCTGCCGGGTGAACTCGGCCTTGACGAGAGTTTCTATTTCAGACCGCTCGGCCGGACTCGGCCTGCGCCTCGTTGAACGGCTACCGGCCTTGACCGGTGCGTTCGTGGCCAGCGCCATTACGAGGCCTTTCAGAGGCGCGCCGGTTGACTTCGTCGTCGTCTGGGCCATGTTCGGCGAACATTCGGCCTTCGAATCGGAAGTCTTGACCGTTACCGAACCGCCGGCGGCCGCACCGAAGATGAGTTTGTAGACTGCACCGGGCTTGTAATAGGTGCGGTTGAAAGCGGCGATGATCGACTGCTCATCACTGCCGTTCACTGCAGGTTCGAGCTTGCCCTTGTTGATGTAGGCGATCGGCTCTAACATCCCGCCGTCGCTCAAGACAGCGAAAATGATGCTCTTCGTCGGCTTTGCGGCCGGCTTGGCCTTCTGACCGACACCGATCTGAACGGCTGTTGCGATCGCTGCCGTGATGACAAGCAATTTCCAGGGGTTGAGTTGTTTCATGGCTCTAAAGTTTTTGTGCCGTCGATTTACCCTGCATGAATTGCAACAGGTATTCGCGGCCGCCGGCCTTCGAGTCGGTACCGCTCATATTGAATCCGCCGAACGGGTGCACGCCGACGAGGGCACCTGTGCATTTGCGGTTTAGATACAGGTTGCCGACATGAATATAGCGTCGCGCGCGG
>CAZSOE010000040.1:0-11172 GCA_964608335.1 uncultured Chloracidobacterium sp. | reverse complement strand
CGAGGGCCGCCAAACCGTATGATCGGCCTTAAGATCGCCATCCACATCCGCGTCAAGGGGCACGTCGCCATTCTGCCCGAACTGCAACTCCTCAGACGTCGATGTTCCCGTTTTGAAAACGTACCAACTGCCATTCGAAGGCCTGAAGATCGCGATATCGCTCTTGCCGTCGCCGTCAAAATCCGCCGGTGCCTTTTGGCTGGTCGCCGCATCGCACCCGGGGAACTTGAACGACGCTATCCGGGTCTGCCACGTGGTGCTCGACGTCGTCGCATAGTACTGATTTGTATACCAGAATGTGCAATCATCCGTCGGATCGACGTTCATCGAGCTGTAATCACCCCAGCGATTGCTGCTCGATGTCTGAGCCCCGCCGCCATTAACGATGACACCTTCGCCCTGCGGCATTGTGCCGAGCGGGTCGCCTACCAGACGGCCCGTGTAGCGAATGCCCGGGAACACGTTCGTGGCATTCGAGACGCTGTAGCCCAACGCCATATTTCCCTGCCGGTCCATGGCAATACTTCCCATCCAGCGATGGATGCCGTCGCCCGGGGCATAGGTCCCCTCCTGATAAACAACAGGCGTGCCATTTGGCGCCCGGATCTCCCACCACCGCATGCCCGCGACCCCGGCCGTCGCCTCGACCGATTGTGACGTAACAAGGGACTCGTGCGTTCCGAAATTGCGATAAGCAAGTCGAAACGTCGGCCGCTGGCGGTATGAGAGAATGTCAACCATGGTGGCGGTGCCCGGCTGCGGGATGCACGCACGTCCAGTTCCACCGCAAGGAAAGACAGTGTCGAACGCAGCGATCGGAAGGATCGTCGGAGCCGTCAGCGTCGAATTGGCGGGCGTCACCCAATCCGGCTGGAATTTGTAGAGCATCAACGCGTCCGACGGCGCACCGAAACCATTGTCTCTGGAGCCGACGATATAGTTCGGACTGCCGGGCGGCGGAAGCGTATTGCCGTCAATGTCCGCGGGGAGGAGCCCATTTGGACCGATCGAGGTTTGGGCGACGTCAAATCGGATCACCGTCGGCGATGGATTACCCGCGATCAGTTGAGCTCGATTTAGTCCATATACGCCGATGGTTCCGCCGCCCGCTGCAGACTCGCGTGTCGTCAGGACATATGAATCCGACCAAACGCCATACTTCGGGTAGTCGGGAAAGACCGGGGCTGAGATCGCGTACCGGTAGTAACTCCCAGTTGGATCGCCGCTTGTCGAGATCGCCACACAGTTAAAAAACGGCGCCGTGCCATCGCTGAATTGGCTCAACAACCAGCGATCCGCAAGCTGGTCGTACAGGACGACGGGGTCACCCGCGTTCTCTACCTCGCATGCACCCCCGAACCCGGTGAATAGGGTATTGATCGTTGCTGGTCCAAAGACCGAGGTACCGGTCCGCGTAAAGATCTGGAACCGCGAATTTACCATCTGGACGTAATGGTTCGGGCCGATGTCGCCGACGGGGTCGGGTGGCGTAATGCCACCTATGTTGGTCATTCCTGCAAAATTGGCGTCCGTGGCCGGCATGGCTCCTTCGCCTTCTGAGAACGCTCCACGACCCATCCACGTCTGAAGCGCGCCGTCCGGGTCATGATGATAGTTCCCGACCGGGCCGACGCCTAGGTCGTCCTCGGCCTTCTGGGCCTTGGTGAACAGGATCGGTGTGAGGGTTCGAAGCGGCGGCGAAACGTCGAACTTTGCGACCCGAAGGATCTCGGGACGTCGCGAGCCTTCTTCTTGTTGTGCGCGGCCGGCCTGCGGAACCATCGCGACCAAAGAGGCGAAAACGCCGATACTGAGGGCTGAAACGCGGATCATCAGCTAACTTACTCCTTGATTCTGAACAATATGGGGTGTCGTTACTGCTCCAAAGTATACCACGTTTGACTTTGCGGTATACACAGGAATCACCCGCTGGCAGGCGGCAGGTACGCGCTGCCCTGAGAGAGAAAATGACCAAAAGCAGAGCGTTTTCACAAACTTGCCACGGGCGCGTGCTCAGGGCAAGTTTAGGCTCAGCACAACATAGATCCGACGATTCTTGGCGCGATTCGCGACCGTGGTATTCGGCGCGACGGGTACGCTGGCTCCGTACCCCTTGGCAACTATGCGGCCCTCCGCAACCCCAAGGGCGCTGAACTTATCGGCGATCAGGTAAGAACGGCGGTCAGTAATGGACTGTATGGTATCGGGGTCACCCGTGCTGTCCGTGTGGGATTCGATCGAGATCCGATAGTCAGGGTTGTTTGCGAGGATCTCGGCAAGCGAAGTGAGCCTGCCGTCGGCCTGCGGGACAAAGTTCGTCGAACGGGCTCCGGCCCACAGTGTCTCCGCCAGGGTGAGCACGATGCCGCGCTCATTCTTAACCACTGTGCCAAACGTCTTAAGCGAATTGATCAGATCGGGTTCGGCCGCCCGGATGTTCGCGGCTTTTACCTCTCGGTCGCGCTGGAGCTGCATCGCGAGTCGGTCGTTTTCGGCAGAGACGGCTTTCGTGTTCGCCGCCTGGAGCTCGACCTTAATGCGGCCAACCTCCTCACGTAGGCGGCCGTTCTCATCACGAAGGTCTCTCACCTGACTTGTAAGATTGGCGACATCCCGTTCGGCCAGCTCGCGGTTGCGGGTTTCGCGGGCCAGTTCTTCCTTTAGGTCGGTGATCTCATTCTGCGCCTGGTTGAAACGATCCTCGGCGGCGCGGATCTCGGCATCGGTCTTCAGCTTCTCGTTGCGCTTCTCGCGCGCGTCGCGGCGCTGCTGCGCCAGTCCTTCCGCCTTGACCGATGCGCTGATCGACCGGCGGGCGGCGATGTCGACCGTGTCCGCATCCCGGCCCGCCTGCCAGGCGTTCTGGGCGTTTTGCAGCAGCGTCTCGGCTTCGGCGAGTTCGGTGACCGCGTCGCGGTCGGCCCCCGCAAAGCGGGCTAAAGCTACAGCCTGCTGCGCCTGAAGGATCGACGACGGCGTTTTGGAGTAATCGGTTTCAGCTATGCCGGGCGTCCGAGGATCGCGAAAATAATCGCTCGAGTTGCCAAAATACTGCACGGCGGGCACGGTCGGTATGCGTTTTCCACTTTCCGAAACCGGATACAGGTTCTCCATCATGATCTGCTGGCTCGGCCGCGTGACCATGAAATGTGGCTCCGCGGTGATAATGAGCGCAAAGGTCTGGAGCGTGGTTGTTACTGTGATCTTCGAATCGATGAAAAAGAGACCGCTGCGCTTTATTTCGCCGAGGTTGTCGACCTGCCCCTCAGGCGAGATCGCCCAAACGACATACGTTGCGTAGCCCGGTCCCAGCTCGAACGGGCGCGGCATATTGTCGACCGACAGCTCGATCCTCGATCCGCTTCGCGTGGTCCGTTTGATCTTCGCACTTCCCTTCATGCGCGGAAATCGCGTGGTGCCGCGAAACTGGACCGTCACATCCTCGTCAAGAGGATATGTGATGGCGGTCGTACGCCGGGCGACATCGACCTGCGCCAGGGTGGGAACGACAAGCAGCAGGAAAACCAGAGAACTGAACGCTCGGGACTTACAAAGTGCTTTCATAACGCCTCTTTTACTCTAAAAAAGATGCCACAGAACATTTACCGGTTGCAAACAACTGCTTTGGCGATGAAATGCAAAGTGAAGTATATTCAAATGTTTACCGCCATCTGGCGATCGGCCCATGAACGACCTCGCAAGGCTCCTTAGATACGTTCGGCCCTATTGGCTGATCTTCGTTCTCGCGATCGCAACGATGATCCTTGCGGCGGCGTTCGAGGCGGCCACGATCGCGCTTCTGGTCCCTATACTTGATCAGTTCTCGCCCATACAGGGCATTGAGACCAAGACCCCGTTTGACCTAAATAGCCTGATCCCGCGGAACGACTGGTATGAGGCCTGGCTGGCCATTTCGGGCCTTCTCATAACGTTCACCCTCGCTAAGGGCGTCGCGGAATACTTCTCGTCCTACCTGATGGCAAAGATCGGCCAATCGGCCGTCTTGAACCTGCGGGCCGAGCTCTATTCGCACCTCCTATCGCAATCGACCGCGTTTTTTGAACGTCATCGAACTAATTTCCTCGTGTCTCGCCTGGTAGTGAGCTGTTCGGCGATCGAGCTGGCCGTTTCGTCAAATCTTCGTGATGTGCTGCGCGAGAGCTTCATGCTCATCTTCTTCTTCGCTGGGGCATTCTACTTCAATTGGCGTTTGACGCTTGCAGCGATGGTCCTTGCACCCGTCATTGCGTTCCTCACAATGAACTTCAGTCGTCGGATGCGCAAACTGGCCGACATATCGCTCAAAGGAAACAAGGACCTGACCGATACTTCACAGGAAACAATAGCGAATCAGGTTATTGTCAAAGCGTATTCTGCCGAGCCGCGCGAAAAACAACGATTTCTGGACGTATCACGCCTGATCGCGAGGGCGAATTTACGGTCCGCCCGCATAGCGGCCATTTCACCACCGACCATCGAGCTGATCGGCATGGCAGCACTCATTGCGCTGTTCTATTTTGGGCTTCGGGAGATCAACTTGGGCAGGATGCAGGGCCCGCAGTTCTTTGCGTTCCTGCTCTATCTGTTCCGCAGCTACGACCCGATGCGGAAGATCTCGCGCCAGCACAACGAGATCTCAAAAGCATTTGCCGCGGCTCGCGATGTGTGGGACATCCTGGACGTTGACGAATCGCTGCCCGAGAAAAAGGGTGCTATCGCGCTGGAGCCCTTGCGGGAGCGGATCCGTTTTGACAACGTTTCCTTCGGATACCCGACGAGCACGCGACCGATACTGGATTCGATCGATCTTGAGATCGGAAAAGGCCAAGTCGTCGCCCTCGTCGGCGAAAGCGGTGCGGGCAAATCGAGCCTCACAAAATTGGTCCAGCGGCTTTACGATCCGACATCAGGCGCGATCTACTGGGACGGCGTCGACCTTAGGGATGCCAAGGTCGCGAGTCTGCGCCGACAGATCGCGCTCGTGACCCAGGAGACGGTGCTTTTTAATGACACCGTCCGGCACAATATCGCGTACGGCAACCCGGAGGCTAGCGATGGCGAAGTCCGCGAAGCTGCCCGTATCGCTTTTGCCGACGATTTTATCGCCCAGCTGCCGCAGGGTTACGATTCGATCGTGGGCGAACGCGGTACGTCGCTTTCGGGCGGGCAACGCCAGCGATTGGCCATCGCACGCGCCGTCCTGATGAACGCACCGGTCCTCATTCTTGACGAGGCAACTTCGGCACTCGATTCAGAAAGTGAAGCGCTGGTTCAGAAGGCCCTGGCGAACCTTATGAAGAACCGGACGTCGCTCGTGATCGCGCACCGGCTATCGACAGTGCGTAAGGCCGATCTGATCGTCGTAATGGAAAACGGGCGAACGATCGAAACAGGGACGCACGCGCAACTTCTCAGTAAGGGTGGTGTTTACCGCAGGCTCTACGAAATGCAGTTTGCGGACGATGAGGTGCTCGAAAGGGAGTTCGTATGAGATCGATGACAGGCTTCGGCCGCGCCAGCAGCTCGAATGACGGATTCTCGATCGTGGTCGAGATCAAAACCGTAAACAACCGTTTCCTCGACATCAACCTCCGGCTGCCGGCCGAACTTCAGGCTCTCGAAGGCAGATTGAAGAAACAGATCGGGGCCCGGATCGCACGCGGACGCGTCGAAGTTAACCTGCAATACGACCGGGGTGAGAACGTCGAGTTCGAACTGAACCGGCCGCTGATCGCCGGGTTTGTCGATGCAATGAAAGAGATCCAGACTGAGTTCGGCCTCGCGGGCGAGCCCGATCTTAACGTTATAGCCCGTCTGCCCAATGTCGTGACGCCCAAAAAGACGGAACCGGGGCCTGAGTTTCTCGCGGCCATTGAGGAGGTGTTCGACGCGGCCCTCGATGACTTGCAAACGATGCGCGACAAAGAAGGCGAGGGCCTTGCCGGGGAGTTGGCATCGCTCCTTGCCGCTATAGACCTGCGCCTTCCGCTGATCGAGGGCGAGGCTGCCAAGGTCAGTGAAGATTTTCGCCTGCGGTTGACAAAACGGGTGACCGAGATGCTCGCGAAAACGGGGGCGCAGCTCGAACTGGATCAGGGACGGCTCGCCCAGGAGGTCGCGTACCTGGGCGAACGCGCAGACATTTCCGAGGAGATCGCCCGGCTCAGGACGCACCTCGATCATTTTCGCGAGATAATGGTACAGGACCGGGATGTCGGCAAAAGGCTCGACTTCCTGACTCAGGAACTAAACCGCGAGGCGAACACGATCAGCTCGAAAACCACGAATATGACCGTGAAAGAAAATGCCCTTGCGATCAAGAGCGAGATCGAAAAGATCCGCGAGCAGATCCAGAACGTCGAGTGAGAGGCAACCTCATCATCGTGAGTTCCCCGTCGGGCGGCGGCAAAGGCACGCTCATCCAGGAAGTGCGCGCGATGCTGCCGGACCTCGGGTTTTCGTGCTCGCATACGACACGCCCGCGGCGGGAGGGCGAACTTGAGGGGCGAGAGTATTACTTTATAAGCCGCGAGGAATTTGAACGCCGGATCGAGGCCGGTGACTTTCTCGAATATGCGAACGTCCACGGCCACCTATACGGCACTTCGCTGGCCGAAAGTCGAAAGGTCTATAACACCGGCAAGGACCTTATCGTCGAGGTTGACGTCCAGGGTGCGCTCCAGATAATGGAACGCGTCGAGGAGGCCAGCGTCAGCATCTTTATCCTGCCGCCTTCGTTCGAGGTGCTTCGGGCCCGGCTGACGGCCCGCGGTACTGAGAGCGACCAAGGCCTTCGCACACGGTTGCGTAACTCGTTCCGTGAGGTGATGCAGTATTCGCGGTTCGATTACATCGTGATAAACGAAGACCTGGCAGCCGCGGCCCGCCAAATGGCCTCGATCATTATTGCCGAACGGCAGTTGACGGATAGACAAACGAGTGCGATTCAGGGTATTCTTGATAGTTTTGATGCCGCGAAGCACCTTTTTGAAGGAGAATAGCCCGGATAGCCATGGTTGAAAAGGCCAAGAAAGCGGTCGAGGAACCTGAAACCCCCGAAACCGAGGAAGAGATCATCGATCCGCCCGATATCGATTCGAAATATCGCCTGATCATCCTTGCCGCCCAGCGCAGCAAGCAACTCCAGCGCGGCGCGACGCCCCGCGTGGAGCTAGATAATCAGCGCACAAAACCTACACGTGTCGCCCTCCGTGAGTTCGAAGAGCGGAAGGTCAACTTTACGTTCGACGATTAATTACCCTGGTCGAGCTTTCTTGTTTTACTTTTTGGGACGAGTAATTCCGTCGTGTCTTCGACCACACTCGCGGGTATCGGCGCAAAACTTGTCTCCTTAAGCAGCTTTTCGGGCGGTTCGGCGAGATCAGGGATTCGTCCCGGAGCTTTTTCGATCTTTGCCCGTTTTTCATTCAGAGATTCGCGCCATATCACGTAGGCGAGAGAAAGCGCCGCGAATATAAGAAAAGCGATCAATAGAATGCCCATCACGGGCCCTTCACCGGAGAGAATGGCCTTGTCGATGATCCAATAGATAAGGCCGGCGATCGCCAGTAAGACGACGACACCAAATCCGCCAAAGGCAACGGTTCCAAAACGTTCGAGTCTTTTTTCCTCACGCTGCAGGTCTGCGCGCGGCCTATCGGGGAACTGTTCGAGTAGCGAAGAAGCTGCTTGTTCGAGATTCATTCCGCACGCTCGGCAGAACTTCTGATCGGTGTTGTTTTGTGCTCCGCAGCCTGGGCAAAACATGATCTCTTCTCTTCGGCTCGGTCGGCGCGTCAGGACGCCAGTCGCGGCTCCAGGCTCTTCGTCCACTCGCACAAAGCTCGGCCTTCAGTCGGTGCCAGGATCGCGTCGCGGTGTATCCAGAGGTACGAGGCGAGCGGCATCGAACCCGATTCCACCATTTCGCAGATCTCCTCGAGTTTCTTTTTCTTCTTACTCTCGCTGTAAGTATTGAATACGCTAAAGTTCAGGTGACTTCGACCGTGGTCGACATGGTCTCGGAGGAACCACCCGGCGGGCTGCACGTACGAATACCAAGGGTATCTCGTCTTGTGCGAGTGGCAGTCGTTGCAAGACCGTCCGAGTATCAAACTGACATCCGGCGGAACCGGGACCGCTGCCTCAAGTGTTTCGGACTCGTTGATCGGCGGGTTGGTCTTATCGACCTGCACAAATTGGATAGCGGCGAAGCCCGCCAACAGAACAACCGCAACGATCTTGACGATGCGTTTCATATCTTGCAGACGATTGGTGCGACACCGGAGGATGCTATTATATCAACAACGTAACCGCCATGTTGAGGCCGACGGTCATTGCGATACCTTTGTTTGCGATAATGATCGCGGCCGAAGCCTTGTGGTCCCACTTTCGACGGTCGCGCGAATACGCCGACGTCAAGGATACTTGGACCAATATCTTCCTTGGTTTCATGAGCGTGGTGTTCGGCATACTCTTCGGCATCTTTACCGCCTACATTTACATTTTTTGTTACGAATTGGCTCCGTACAAGTTCCCTGCCGACGCGTGGTGGACGTGGCTCGTGCTCTTTTTTGTCGATGATCTGGCGTACTACGTATTTCACCGTGTCAGCCACGAATCGCGGCTATTTTGGAACTTCCACGTCGTGCATCATTCGAGCGAACAGTACAACCTGAGCGTTGCGGTGCGGCAAAGCTGGTTCTCGGGCATCCTGCACTGGATCTTTTACGCGCCGGTAATGCTGCTTGGTTTTGCGCCATGGATGTTCGCGCTAATGCACGGGTTAAACCTGATCTATCAGTTCTGGATCCACACAAAGCTCGTCAATAAGCTCGGCCCACTCGAATGGATCATCAATACGCCGTCCCACCATCGGGTGCATCACGGTGTCAATAACCGGTATCTCGACAAGAATTACGCCGGCGTTCTGATCATTTGGGACCGCCTTTTCGGCTCGTTCGTGCCGGAGACCGAGGAGCCTCGCTACGGCATCATCAAGCCCCTTAACAGCTACAACCCTCTGTGGATCAACACCCACGGCTGGGTCGAGATGTGGGATGCGATAAAACGGCAGCCGACCTTTCTCAAGAAGTTGAGGTGTATCTTCGCCTCGCCAAACATGGACCTGAAGCACACTTATGAAAGTTAAAGTAGCCCTGACCATCCTAGCGATCGCGATCACAGGGACGACCGCGCTCGCGGATGTCACGATCACTCCGAGAAAACAGACCTACAGACGTCCGAAACCGATGTCACCGCACAAGCGGACATTTACGGTTACCTGGCCGAAAGTAAAGGCCGCGTCGCCCGGCCTCGCGCGGAAGATCGAAGCCGCGCTAAGTTATGAAAAGGCGTTCGATTTCACGATCGCCGAGGAGATCCGCGAGATCCAGTGGCTCGAATCTGCGACGTACGAGGTCATTTACAACAAGGGCTCGATCCTCTGCGTGAGCCTTAGCATCGAAGGCTCGGGCGCCTACCCGGACGGCTCGACAAAGTATGTCGTCGTCGACACCAGGACCGGTGCACAGCAAACTCCCTCAATGGTCTTTACAGACCTCGAAGTCCTCGCAGCAATGGTGAGCGAAGATCAAAAGAAGGAGATAGCCGAGGCGATCAAGGAGATCAGGAAAGACCCGGAACTCCGGGATCCGGATCCCGCAGAGTTGTTCACCGATTCGAAATTCACCGCCGACGATCTCAAAGGGTTTTCCGTCAATTCAAAAGGGGTCACATTTCATTATGACTACGGTTTTCCACATGTGATCCAGGCTGTTCAGCCGCCCGGCGAATTCACTCTTAGCTGGTCGCAAATGAAGCCCTACCTAAAGCCCGGCGGATTGCTGGCCTCGATGGGCCGCTAGTATAATCACGTTAATGAACGAACGAAAAATAAGGGTGCTCGTGGCCAAACCCGGCCTCGACGGCCACGATCGCGGTGCTAAGGTCATCGCCCGCGCGCTGCGTGACGCCGGAATGGAAGTGATCTATACCGGTTTGCGACAAACGCCCGAGATGATCGCCGCCGCCGCTGTCCAGGAAGACGTCGATGCGGTCGGCATTTCCATCCTGAGCGGTGCGCACAACACGCTTTGCCCCCGCATCGTCGAGCTTCTCAAACAAAATGGAATGGACGATACGCTGGTCCTTGTCGGCGGCATCGTCCCGCAGGAAGATATTAACGCCCTGAAGAAAAATGGTGTCGCCGAGGTTTTCCTGCCGGGGACGTCGACCGAAGATATCGTTACGTTCATTCGCGGGAACGTCCGGACGTTATAGTATTCCATCGTACTGAGGCCGGTTGGTCGCAGTGCCACACTCCGAAGAAAAAAGGAGGAGATCGTATGAGGTTTAGAAACTTGTTTTTGGCTGCGGCGCTCGTCTTGTCGATCGGTATTGTCGGTGAAGCGATCGGTTCGAACGGAAGTATGACGGCCAACGCCCAGATCGTGGATGACCTTAAGAAGGTTGGTCGTGCATCATATCGGGGCGGCCGATGGGTGACCGTCCGTGTTTACCGCGGCGGCAAATGGGTCAGTAAACGCGTCTGGCAAAGCGGCAAATGGGTCTGGCGCGGCGGTAAACGCGTATTTGTACGCACGAAACGCCGACTTTAGAGACGCAGGGATAAATTGAATTAACTAGACGGGTGCGTCCGGCTTGCGGTAGAGGCCGCGAGCCGAAAGTGCCCGTTTCCTATCTATGAAAGAAACAGTTCGCGTTGCGGGTGGCCAAGGCTTCTGGGGCGACCTTTTGACCGCGCCGATCGACCAGGTCCGCAAAGGCCCGATCGACTATCTGATGCTCGACTATCTCGCCGAGGTCACGATGTCGATCGTCCAAAAACAGAAGGCACGCGACCCAAGGGCTGGTTACGCCCGCGATTTTGTATCGCTGATGCAGGAGATATTGCCGGACTGCGTCGAAAGGAACATCAAGGTCCTCTCAAACGCGGGCGGCGTAAATGTCGAGGGTTGCGCCGAAGCGATCCGCTCCGTCGCGACCGATCTCGGCCTCGCCGGCAAAGTAAAGATCGGCGTCATCACCGGAGATGACATCCTAGACAAGCTCGACTCGTTTCTGGAACAAGGCGTCGCCATCAACTCGATGGATGACGGCACGCCGCTGTCCGCGATCCGCGATAAGGTTCAATCGGCCAACGTCTATCTC